>DAOUUR010000167.1 GCA_030668045.1 bacterium | reverse complement strand
TGAAGGTCGATACCTTCTACTCGATGCGCAGCCCTTACAGCTATCTCGTGCTCCAACGAATCACCTACCTGAATTCCAACTACAATGTGGACGTGCATCCGAAAGTAATTTTCCCGGTTGCCGTTCGCACGCCCGGGATGTTCTCAGGCGGAGTTGGCGGAACTGAGGAAGGTCATGCGCCGGGTGGCAGGTGGTACAAGTGGGCGGACACATTGCACGACACGGCCCGCGTCGGGGAAGTACCAGGGTGTGCCGTACCGGTTTGCCGAGCCTGATCCCGTCGTGCAGAACCACTGGCCGTTTGAGAACCCCAACAGTGGGTACATCCTCCCGCTCGAAGAACAGCCCTACATCGCGTGGCTGGTGCGGCTTGCCAATGGCGCTCAACTGGAGGGCAAATGCCTGGACTTCCTCAATCACGCCAGCCCTCTGATCTGGGGTGGACGGTCAGATTTTTGGCCGGCCGATATCGAGGAGGCTTTCAACAAAACAGGCCTGGATTACCAGGCAACGATCAAGGACATCCAGCAGAACCCCGAGAAGTACGACGGCGTCTGGCAGCAGAACCAGGTGGAGTTTTTGGCATCGGGTCACGGGGGGGTGCCCAATATGGTGTTCCGTGGCGAGCCGTTCTTCGGACAGGATCGATTCGACCTGCTCTTCTGGCGCCTGCGGCAGAACGGGCTGACGACGCGTCCAGAACCGAGAGCGCCGTTCACCACAAAACCCCTGCGCTGGCCCGCTGGAGACTAAGTCTCGGAAATGAGTAAAAAAGGTTTGATGAAAAAATTCTAAACGGAGGTAAAAGAAAATGATGAAACATGGACCAGTTGATGTGGTCGTCTTGGCATTCGGAGAAGCACGCTTTGACGGCAGTGCCCTGGCGGAGCTTAAACGGCAGAGCGCAGCCGGGACAATCCGAGTGCTTGACCTAATCATTTTACTTAAGGATGAGGCAGAGAAGTGCGTGCGCATTGATGTCAGTGATTTGCCGCCGGAGGACGCTGCCGCCGTGGATTTAATCGAGGCTGAAATAGGCGGTCTTTTCGACGACGAAGATGTCGCCATGCTGTGCGAGGGCATGGTGCCTGGTTCAGCTATTGTTGGTCTGGCGATCGAGAACACCTGGGCGGTCGAATTGACGAATGCGATCCATGCCGAAGGAGGCGAGTTGGCATTTAATTTCCGCGTCCCAACCCCTATTGTTGAAGAAGCCTTTGCCTCACTATCGTAAGGTTAAACTCAAAGATGTGTCATTTCGTTGGGAAACGAGAAGAAACCTTAATTGTTCAACAACACCATAGATTTCGGGCATGGAGTTTTCTCGCCGAACATGCCTTGATCGAATGAAAGCCGAAATGATATTAGTCAAAATATATAAATAGGAGACCGAAATGGGATTGTTAGGAGGAATTGCCAAGACTGCGATCGTGGCCGGCACAGCGCAAGCCACCCGTAATGCAGTAAATCGTCATGCGGCAGAGAAAAATGTCAGGGCGTATTCTGAAGCCAGGGACGAGGTTCAAGGAGGACAAGTCACTTACAAGCAACCGCCACCAGCGGCACCCGACCTGCAAGAAGATGTAATCTCCCAGCTTGAGCGACTTGGGGCGCTTAGGCCCAGGGAATCCTCACCGAAGAAGAGTTCGAGGCCCAGAAGGCAAAGATACTCGGCACGTAACCATCAACAAGGTTGACGCATGAATAACCCGCCTCCACCGCGTATCCACGTTTTAGCCAAGCCGACGGGTGCTACCTGCAACCTGGCCTGCTCGTACTGCTTCTTCCTGGATAAGGAGCTGCTTTACCCCGGCAGCTCCTACCGCATGACTGATGAAGTCCTGGAGAACTACATCCGCCAACTCATCGAAGCCCACCGCACCCCGCAGGTGACAGTGGCCTGGCAGGGTGGCGAACCGACCCTGATGGGCCTGGATTTCTATCGCAAAGCGATTCAATTCCAAAATAAGTACCGCAAACCGGGTATGACCTTTGAGAACACTATGCAGACCAACGGCACCTTATTGAACGATGAATGGTGCGAATTTTTCAAAGAGAACAACTATCTGATCGGCATCAGCATCGACGGCCCGCGCGAGCTGCACGACGCCTATCGGGTGAACAAAGGCGGGGAGGGCACCTTTGATAAGGTTATGCAGGGACTGCGGCTGCTGCAAAAGCACAAGGTTGAGTACAACATCCTGACCACTATTAATCGCATCAACGCCGATTTTCCCCTAGAGGTCTACCGTTTCCACCGTGACGAGGTGGGCACGGACTGGATGCAGTTCATTCCGGTGGTTGAGCGCATAAACGATCAGGGACTGGCCTTGTACCAGGAAGGAACATCGGTTTCAGAGCGCTCGGTGCAGCCGGAGCAATTCGGCCGTTTTTTGACCACGATTTTCGATGAATGGGTCCACAACGACGTGGGAAACGTTTTTGTGCAAACCTTCGAAGCCGCCGCACGCAACTGGGTCGGCATGGCCTCGTCCGGAATGTGCGTCTTCAACAAGACCTGCGGCCACGGTTTAGCGATTGAGCACAACGGCGACCTCTACGCCTGCGACCACTTTGTTGAACCGGACTACCAGCTGGGCAATATCGCGGAGGTCGACATTATCGAGCTGGTCGCCAGCGACCGGCAGCATAAGTTTGGGCAGGACAAGTTTGACACCTTACCGCGTCAATGCTTGACCTGCGAGGTGCGCTTTGCCTGCCACGGCGAATGTCCCAAGAACCGCTTCACCACTACATCCGAAGGTGATCCGGGGCTGAATTACCTGTGCGCCGGCTGGTACAAGTTTTTTACCCACATCGACCATCCGATGAAAATCATGGTCTCTCTGATGCAAGCCGGCCGCCCGGCCGCAGGTGTGATGCCTATCCTGGCTAGGGAAGCAGCGGAATTAGAGGCCGCTGTAGCTAAAGTAGGACGCAACCACCTCTGCCCCTGCGGGAGCGGTCTTAAGACCAAAAAATGCCATGGCCGTAAGCACGCGGAAACGATACCCCAACCACAGAGTTTACCCGTCTACCAGGCTCAACCACGGGCCAGAGTGGTGGCGGTTTCTGAAGAGCGGTAGGAGTGGCAAGCTCAAGCCAGCTACCAGACCGGAATAACTTTAATTAATCTTTTTGGTAAAGGAGGCGAAAAATTCAAAGTGAACAAGAATATAGGTACGGTTGGCTTACTCGACCGAAATAACTCGATCAACCTTTCTAAAAAAGGAGCATAACATGAGTGACAAGAAAAAACCCAACATCCTGGTTATCTGGGGGGACGATATCGGGCAGACGAACCTGAGCTGTTACAGCCACGGCGTGATGGGATATCGGACGCCCAACATCGACCGTCTGGCCAACGAGGGCATGATGTTCACGGATACATACGCCGAGCAGAGCTGCACTGCTGGCCGATCGTCGTTCATCACTGGACAGAGTGTGTTTCGAACCGGGCTGAGCAAGGTTGGCATGCCGGGCGCCGATGTCGGTTTGAGCCCCGAGGATCCCACGATCGCTACGCTGCTGAAAGAGCAGGATTACGCCACGGCGCAGTTTGGCAAAAATCACTTCGGCGATCTGAACAAGCACATCCCGACCGTGCACGGGTTTGACGAGTTTTTTGGCGTCTTCTACCACCTCGACGCCTACGAGGAGCCAGAAGATCCCGACTACCCCCCCGCCGATCGGTTCCCGAACTTCTACGATCGGTTTGGCCCACGCAATGTGATGCACTCCTGGGCGACCGACGAGGACGACGAGACGGTCGAGCCCCGCTGGGGGAAGGTGGGCAAGCAGCGTTTCGAGGATACCGGGCCGCTGACCGTCGAGCGCATCAAGTCCTTCGACGACGAGTGCTTGGAAGCTTCGCTCGAGTTTATCGAGCGACAGGCGCAGGCGGACAAGCCTTTCTTCGTATGGCACAACACAACCCGGATGCACGCCTACACCAAAATCAAGGATGAGATCCGCGGCCAGTCCGGACTCTGGCAGTCGCCATATCACGATGGTATGATCGAGCATGACCAGCAGGTCGGTGCGCTGCTTGACAAGCTGGACGAGTTGGGCATCACAGACAACACCATCGTGGTGTACTCGACCGACAACGGCCCGCACCGCAACACTTTTCCGGATGCCGGGACGACACCGTTCCGCAGCGAGAAAAACACCAACTGGGAGGGAGCATTCCGTGTACCGCTTCTACTGCGCTGGCCGGGCTTGGTTGAACCAGGCTCGATTTGCAATGAGATCGTCGGATCTCACGACTGGCTTCCCACTTTTCTGCATGCCGCGGGCGATCCCGACGTGGTCGACAAGCTCAAGCAGGGCTACGAAGCCAACGGTAAGACCTACAAGGTACACATCGACGGCTACGACCTGATGCCCTACTTCTCAGGAGAGACCGAAGAGCACTCGCGGCCAGGGTTCATGTACTTCTCTGACGACGGCGATCTGATGGCGATGCGCTACCACAACTGGAAGTTCGTGTTCATGGAGCAGCGATGTGAGGGAACACTGGAGGTGTGGGCGAATCCGTTCACACAGCTGCGCGTCCCCAAGATCTTCAACCTGCGGACCGACCCGTACGAGATCGCCGACCGCACCTCCAACACGTTCTGGGACTTCATGTTGAAACACGCCTTCTTGCTCGTACCTGCGCAGGGCTTCGTCGGCGAGTTCCTGCAGACGTTCAAAGAGTTCCCGCCACGCATGGAGGCGCCAAGCTTCAGCATCGACCAGGTACTTGAGCAGCTCCAGACCCAGACCGGGTTGCGCTAACTGTAATAAGTAGAGATCTTGAACTGTAGGCCATGGCTGCGTTCGAACGGGATTAGATAGTGATGCATTGTAAGCACTGCGGAGCTGCTGTAGAGTTCTTGCCTACGCAGTGCCTCACTTGTGCTTTTAATTAAGACTGCTTGCGCCTTTAGCGGTGTTGGCTGACGAAACTGGAATACCTGAGATGCCTATTGAGACGGTAAAGATTCCGCGGGAAATATTTATAATAAAACCGCTGCAAAGTACAATAAATAGGATATAACTCGCGGTAGAAGAGGGTCTTTTAGTTGAAAATACTTGTCGGAACAAAAGAATACTAAATAATGACGGGAAAAATGTTTGGTCATAGTCAATTACCCCCTTTGGAACGGCACACCAAGGGCAAAGAGTTGCGCAATAAAGTGCCACGCAGCAGTCATTCTGATTGGTCTCCTGCTGCCGACCGTCCTGATCCGCTCGATTTACTCCAGGCACAGGATAAGGGTCGTCTGCAACACCTACTACCCATCAAGTACGGTCGCATGATGGCATCGCCCTTCGCTTTCCTGCGCGGTTCAGCAGTCGTAATGGCTTCCGATTTAGCTGCCGGCCCGGTTATAGGTCAAAATGTCCTCTTGTGCGGGGATGCCCACCTGGCAAACTTCGGCGTCTTTGCCACACCGGAACGCAACCTGGTCTTCGATATCAACGATTTTGACGAGACCTACTCTGGACCGTGGGAATGGGACCTGAAGCGGCTTGCGGCCAGTGCAGTTCTTGCCGGTCGCGAGAATGGTTTCAAGGGTAAAACCTGCCGCCAATTGGCTCTCGCTATTAGCAGATCTTATCGTGAGTCAATGCGGCATTTTTCTCAGGCTTCGATCTTGAATGTATGGTATTACCAGGTCGAGGCGAATTCGGTACTGAAGGTTTTTGATAAATACGCGCGCCAGAGCTCGAAGAGCGCTCAAAAAACAATCAAGAAAGCACGCGCGCATACCAGACAGCGCACGTTAAAAAAACTCACCCAAGTGATAGATGGAAAACGGCAGATCATCAATGACCCCCCTTTGCTTCAGCGTTTGTGCGTCGTTATGTTCGAAGTGCATAATCATCAGGTGATCAAATTATACCCTGAGAGTGCCTGGTTTGCGTATGTA
>DAOUUR010000210.1 GCA_030668045.1 bacterium | reverse complement strand
CTGGAGCGGCTTCGGCTTTTTCGGGGATAAACAGCGATGATCCGAGATACGATTCCAGATTTTTTTCGGTGATCTGCCAGTTGTTCTTTCCCTTCTCAGCCTTGGCCAGGGCAACCTTGCGACATATCTTTTCGATCTGTTGCGAGAATGTCAGCAATCCCGACTCCTGAGTGTACCCGGAAATTATCTTTCCCAACATCTTGTCGGAGAACTTAAGTTCCGTTCGTGTTATTCCATGTTTCTTGAGCAGTTCGGGGATCAAGTATTTCTTGGAGATGGTGATTTTTTCTCTCTCGATATATCCGGGGAACTCGAGAATCTCAAGGCGCTGAACAAACTGCTCCGGGATATCTTCATAGGAACGAACCGAACAGATAAAGTACACCTTGCTCAGATCAAACGGCACGCCCAGATAGTGATCGAGGAATTTTGCGTTCTTGCGGACATCAATAACTTCCAACAGAGCCATGTTTACCGAAGAGTCATTATCAATATTAAAGTAATCGATATCTTCAATCAGGATTACCGGATCGCAGGTGCCGGCATCACGTAGCGTGCGGATGATCTTGCCGGGCATGGCGCCTAAGAACGTTCGCGATGTTCCCTTGATCTCAGAGCTCTCAGCGATTCCCCCCACGGAGATACGAATAAACTCTTTCCCGAGCGACTTGGCGATTGCTTTGGCCAACGAAGCTTTCCCGGTACCGGGTGCACCGACCAGACAAAGGGTCGGGCCTTCGTTGACTCCTCCCATCAGCTTTCTGACCGACAAACGTTGCAATACTTGTTCCTTGAGTGTGTCCGGTCCAAAAAACTCGTTGGAGAGTATGCGTTTGACATCGGGGATATTATAATCTTCCGGGCAGGTTCGTTCCCAGGGGAGAGCCAGTACCCAGTCGAGGTAGTTCTTGGTAACACCAAATTCGGCTGAGGCGGTAGTAAGCTGAGAAAGACGGTCGGCTTCGATCATTGCTCGTGAGGCTACCTCTGCGGGCAGATGCGGTGAACCCTTGATCGTCTTCCTGATCCGGGAAGCTTCCTTTTCCTCGGCAAAATCTTCACCCAATTGTTTGCGAATCTCGTTGAGTTGCTGCCGCAGGAAGAGATTGCGCTGGTCTTCTTCGACGGCCTTCTTGGCGCTCGCGTTAATATTGTGAATCGTTGCCGCTTTGTCCAACTCGACATTGAGATGAAACAGCAGGCGTTTCAGTCGTTCTTTCGGACTGACCGCTTCAAGCAATTCCTGTTTGCTGGATAACGGCAGATGAAAGATTGATGCGGCCTTATCCGCCAGAGTCGCAGCGTCATCGCTGTCGCGTTTCAGGATATGAAGCTGCTCAGGAGAATAGGTCGGGTCCAACTGTGTAATCTGATCGACTATCTCGATAACGTTATTGATCTGATCTTTCAGTTGGGAGGATGTCGATTTTGGCGGCACCAGATAGTTAACGGTAGCTTTCAGGAATGGTTCGTCAGCCACTAACTCATTTATCACTACCCGCTGGACACCTTCGATTGTCACCAGCAGCGATTCGCCCGGTCCCTGTCTGCTGTCGCGAACAATTGCCAGAGTTGCAACCTGACAGACCGGCCAGGCATCATTTCCGGTCGATTGCATCGGTGAATGAGCTGCAATCAGTTTGCGCCCACCATCGACACAATACTTGACCAGGAAGAGGCTCTCGGTGCGACCAACATGGATGGTTAACATTGTCCCTGGAAAAAGCACCCCTGTTCTGAGTGGCAGGACCGGGAATTCATCGAGTTTGTCTGATGCTAGTACGGGCAGTCTGTTTTTACTCTTAATCAGCATATATAACCTCTATATCGGCCTTTTCAATCGGCCCTGAACAACAAGCTAAGCAGGTGCAGGGCTGGATGTCAAATAGTTAGTCTTTTTGTAACCGGTACATATTTGCTGGCCGGGTGATCATCCTAATAATTATAACAAGGCCGACAGGGGTAGGGGTTCCCTGCCGGCTTTATGCCCACTGGCGTTGAAGATACAGGGCTTGCTCAGACGGTGATTACCGGTAGCCTGTTCAATTCACCGTTCCCGGGATCTGATTACCCGCCAGAACGCGCACCTCATAATCGGGGTGGCTTTTCAGATTATCCAGATTGATCTGGATTTTGGCCGGGTCAACATTTAAGCGGTAGTAACCGAGTCGATTATTCTCAATCATCGGCCAGGCGAAAATGAGACTGGCGCCCACCACGTTTTTCATCCGATACAGATAACGAGCCTGATTAAAACCGACTTCGATATCCTCCTTGTAGATCCATCCGGCGTCACCTTTTGCCCGCGAACAAGCCAGCTTGGCAAAATACTTAAACGACTTTCCTGTCAGCTTGATTGGAAAACCGTTGATCTTGACCAGGTAACGTTCACCATCGGGGCTGCCGTCGATCTCAACCAACTCCGGAACAACCGAAGCTACTGCGCTGTTGACATCGAGTCGGTGGTCGAAAGTAGTACCATGTAACGACATATTAATCTCCTCCTTTAGAGTTTGTAATTTGTCGGTAATCTGCTTCAATTTGTAGTCCCCTTTTATTAGCTGTGCCAATTCGGTCACCGGCGTATCGGCCAGATCGGAAAGGGTGTTGATCCCTGCTTTCTGCAGAGCGGCAAAGTCGGAACGATTCAGGATATCGCCCAAATGTTGGTGGAGTTCCTGCAGCGTTATTGGCAGCCCGGTGCGAAAAGAAAAAGCCAGAGCGCTCAATCGGTGACCTGCAGGTGTCTCAGCATTGATTGCCGTAATCAAAGTTGCCAGTGATGCGACCAGATGTCCGGCGGTTTCTCCCAGATGCATGATCTGTCCCAGATGGAGCTGGTATCGTTCTTCCAGTCTCTGGACCGGCGTTAATTGACTCCATTGATCAAGCAGTAACAATGCTTTCAACGATGCTGCCACGCGATACGGCAGCGGTTCGCGCTGATAATCATGACCGATCAGAAAACGAGTTTCCGCCACTCTGTCGTCGAACAATTGATAAAGAGATTTCAACGGCATATTGTGTCTCTGTTCCGATCGAGACAAAATCCCCGGAGGCAAAATCCAGTGCGGTGAACTCAAAGCCAGCGCTGTCCAGCCAAACACTGTTTCCGGACGGTCGGTGTCGAGCTTGTCGAGATAACAAACCGCCGCCGCTACCGGCAACCCGGTTCGCGCTACCGCCTGCCCTAACGCTGTCGGGAAATAATCGTCGCGCGAAATTGTTGTGCCGGAAATATCTTTCTTGCAGACAAAACCATGTGCTACCAGATCGGTCATCTCTCTTTCGATAGGGACAAGTTCCCCTAAAGGAGCGGACTCTTTCGGCGAGGCTTGCCTCCCCTTAGAAGGGGTATGCCCCCTGGCGTAGAGTGTTGATTGAAAAAGCCCCGAAACGCCGTGACCAAAAGTAACGACCAAATTAAGCAGCCAATCGGCCAGCGGCATCGTTTCAAAAGCTGATTTAATCGGCTCAGCTTTCTCGGTGGCAATATAGTTTTCCCAGAGGATCTCCCGATCAAACTCACTCTCGGCCAGAATAATCGCTCGTCCCGGTTTGTTACCATCCTGCAATCCCAGTCGTCCGGCCCGACCGGTCATATTGTCAAACTCCGACCGACTAACCGGTACCAGCGATGGTCGCCCGTTGTATTCTCCCGATGAATACTTGGCCGTTTCCAGATAGACGGTTTCGGCGGGAAGGTTGACCCCCATAGCGAGAGTGGTCGTTGAAAAGACAGTTTTGATCTCGCCGCGAACGAACCCCTCTTCGATAATCTTTCGCTGGTATGGTGACAGATCGGAATTGTGAAAAGCCACACCTCGGCCCAGCGCCTGCGACAATGATCGTATCAGATACGACGGTTCTTCGCCGCTCAACCGTGCCAGCGTCGTCTTGGCTTCGTCCCAGCCTACCGAACCGGCCAGCTTGAAAGCGTAACGCACAGTGTCAGCTCGTGATTTCAGAAAAACAAGGGTCGGGCCGCTATCAATTTTCAACTGCTGGACAAAACATTCAAAAGGATCATCGCCCGCCTCGATCCGAACAAACTCCTGGCAACCATCGGTGCCATCGTTGTACGAACGAAACCGAAACGATCCTTCCGCCGCCACTCCCCGAATTAAATCAACCGGCCGTGTTGATTCCTCCACCAGTGTCGCGCCAAGCCAGTCGGCCAGACATCCGGCCGAATGTTCGCTGTCACCTATCACCGCCGAGAGCGCCACCAACGATGGTTCATAAACCGAAGCCAGAATCTTGGTCACCAATAGTTCCAGAAGCGCCCCTCGACCCGGTTCGGCGACCGTCTGGATTTCATCGAGCACGATCAGGCCGATATTTTTCAGCGCGTCGAGCGATTCGGTCAGCAGCAGGTTGAATTTTTCGTAGATGGCAATCGCTACCTGATAATCACCTTCCCGGAATCGTCGATCGTTCTCCGGATGGTCGCCCGTCGCTATCAAACATTTCACCCCGAGTGGCGCGTAGGTCTCGCTATAAAGCCGGTAGGTTTGCTCGGCTAAAGATTTGAGCGGAAAAAGCAGCACCGTTTTGCGACGGGACACCAACGCCTTTACCATCGCCATCTCGGCACAGAACGATTTGCCCGATGAAGTCGGCGCCGAGATCAACATCCGCACTCTATCGTCTCCACTTTCTCGATCATTCTCACCGAGCAACCCTTTTCGGATCGCTCGACTCTGGACCGACAGCAGCGCTTCGCCCTGTCGTTGCCGCCACAGTTCAATTATGCGTGACGGAAGTCCCCATTTTGATAGGTCACCCAGTTGCATCGCCCAATAGCCCTTTCGTAAATAGTTTTCAACGCACCCAACCAGCATCAGTTTGCAACCTCACATGCCACAACCGCCAAAACCACAAACCGGACAGGCAAAACAAAGTCCCTGACGAACCATCCCGGCCCCACAGTCGGGGCAACTGGCGGCGTTGAGATAATAGAACTCTTCGCCGGTCGTAACATCTGTACTAAAAGCCCCTATGGGGCCTTCCGGTGAGCTGAAGGCATAATCTTCAACCAGTTCGACCATGAACTTATCAGAGGTCGAAGATGCGCCGAGGCGTGCGCCCCCCGATGGGTAATTGATGTCGGCCATTTGCTTTATCCTTTCCTTTTTGTTTAATATCGGCTTTGAGCAATGATACTGCACATATGTGCACCTGTCAAGTCGAATTTACAAAAAAGATGAAGAAAATCAATGCCCGCCAACATGTTGGGGGTCCAGCGCGGGAGAGGTACAAGATGTAGGCAACGGCAGGCCGATCCTGTGGCTGGCAGACGTCCTCGTCTGCTGCTGTGTGAGCGTG
>DAOUUR010000491.1 GCA_030668045.1 bacterium | reverse complement strand
TTGTTATTCCTCTAACGTCAATGATGAGCAGTGCCGGATAAAGGTCACCATGGATTAAATAAAAAACGCTTACATAAAGGCCAGCAACTCTTAAATGTCCAAGCTTTAGGCATCTGCTCAATCATTTTGTTAAACATGGCCTTTTATTTTGGGCGTCAAAACCACTTTCTTGCCCGATACACCCACTGCAAATAGCGGGCGATCCTTGGAGAATTTGAGGAGAAATTCCCGATTATGGCATCTATGGATAATAATCCAGATATGCCCCGGAATAAAATATCACTTTGCTCTTGCCATAAACTTCAGGGGAAAACAGCCTTTTTTAGCCTCGAAAAACTCATTATTGGCCTATTTCAGAGGCATAAATTTGTAGTATTTACCGATCAGATAGTTGCCGCGGTCCGGCCCCAGTCCCCAGTCCTGCAGCCAGATTTTCCACCAAAATCCGCCGCACCTCATCAATAGCCAGCGGGTTCAATTGGCTGGAATGGTCGCTTTTGACAATAAATTCCGACGCCATCCCGTCAAGGTGAGCGCTGCTGTACTCAACGACGCCGTCATTGCCGAGTTTCGGGTCGCCATCAGTCTGGACCGCGATGATCGAATGCCCCTGCACCCCGGGTGCCAATGGGATTTCCGCCAGGGCCTTGAGCAGCGGATTGTCCGGCGACATGCCGTCGGCACTGGTGAAGAAGGTCTTTTCCCCTCCCATCAGTTTTTTTACGTCATCGGTCACATAGTCATAAAACTCCATGGAGTTCTGGACAATAGTGGCCGGCAGTGTGACCAGCCACCGGAGCAGGTTTCGGCTCCACTCTTTGCTCTGAAAGCTCCCCCGGTGCGGGGTGCTGAGGAAGATGACCTTTTTTACGAAGGAGAGCGGCTTGAAGACAATCAGATGACGTAGCCTGTCCTTGCTTTCTTCGGGCATCTCAAGCGCATCAAGTTTCTTTCCGGTTAGTGCACGCACCAGGATTTCACCGGTATCAACCGCAGTATACTTGGTCAACAGGCCACCCTGGCTGTGGCCGACCACCACCATCTGCTGCAGGGCAGGATCATTCCCATGCGGATCGAGGGTGGCCACCTTGTCACGCAGCGCGTCACGCAGTTCGCCAGCGGAGACGGCAACCGCCTTGTTGCTGGTGTAGACGAAGTACCAGAACTGGTATTTCTCCCTGATCATCGGATCAAAACGGAGGGTGTTGAACATCTTCGCCCACCAGACCGGATTGCTGGCCGTGCCATGGACAAAGACGACCGGTATCTTTCCGGGGCGATAGAGCCCTGTCATGTAGAGGCCATCGGGGATTTTATTGGGCTCTCTGCCCAGAAAGGACATCAATCCGAGATCAAATAATTCAGAACCTTCAAGCATGTAGGCCATTGGAGTGGTAAGATCGCTTTCAAGGGGTATCGCAATGCCATCATTCATGTTTACGGTGCTGCTATCCAGTGTCGAGTATAGCTCTAGGGCAGCGCGGGCCTTACCGTCGCTCAGTGCTGCCACCCCACCCTGAATTCTTAGAATGGCGGTCACCGCCGCTGGCTGGCCGCCAGATGCCCGCTTGTCGGCATTTTTACGGACGGCGATCAGCGGCAGACCGACACCCGATGTCCGGTTGCGCACGGATACGCCTCGAACCGCATACTGGTCAGCCGGCAGGAATTTCTCAAACTCCTCCAATTTCCAGGGGAACTGAGATGTGTCAAGAGAAATGGAAATGCTGCCGATCGGAAGTTTACGCTCACCAGCTTTGAGGACCAGTCCCTCGGTATCACCGGTTGCAAAACCTTGCCACAAACCGAAATTGTACATATCGACAGCGGTACGGGCACGCTGGTCAAATATGTTCAGGCGCTTGCTGGAGCGTTCCCTTTTGACAAAATAGGCAGAATAGAGCGCCGAAAGCAAAAAATAGTCGGGTGCCAGCTTCTGTTCTTTCTCCTGATTACTGTCAACCAGCTGGCTGCCGTAAAGATAGGAACCCTCGGCCAAGGTGTAGAGGATATCCCCTCGATCATCATTGAGCGCCTTTTCATGAAGAACCGCGATGACTGTCGCTGGCTCCTTGTCGAATTTCTTCAGCAGGTCATAGCGGTCGAGCACGTACTTGGACGGATCACTGAGCACTCCCGCATTCAATGGGTTGGCATAGGCGTCCTGATATGATTTACGCGGGGACACCTTATTGACCCCGATCGGAGTGGCGCAGCCGGAAAGTACGACCAGCCAAACCAGCAGCACGGCACCTGCGTTAAAATGGGTCATTCGTGACATCATTACTTCATCTCCCTCCCGGGAAGTCCCGCTCGAATCAACTGCGAGAATGCCATG
>DAOUUR010000068.1 GCA_030668045.1 bacterium | reverse complement strand
GGTCAACCTCCTTGCCATCGACAATCAGTTCGTACTCTTCGGTGATCTCCACCTGCTCGTAGCCAAAATCTTCGTGCGTGATCATGATGTCCTGATCGTGCATCTCAATATTGATGTCGCCAATCTGGCAGTTCTTGCTTGGGAAACCGGATAGTGACCATTCATCATGATTACTATGTCGCCCGGCTTGAGCCGAAACCGACGCCAGCATTACAACAATCGCCGCAATCGCCAGAACTCTACTAACTAACAATCTGTTCCTCACCTATTCCTCCTGACTTCCCGCTACGGTGACCCGCCTGGGAAACTCCGATTTCAATATTAACAGGTTCTCTCATCAGTTAGCTTAGATACGAGAAAACAGGCGGCTTGGTTTCGTGAATACGGAGATTATTTGAACCGATGGAGCGTCCAGACATTTGGCTCTATATATGTCCCTCGGTCGGCCTCAATATCTATCCGAACCGGCACCAGTGCTCCCGGCACAATGTGATCGCCGGTCGAGTCAAATTTCATACTGGTCCACTTCTCCCATTCAGCCACCGAGCCGGTGATATGCATCGCATGAGGACAGGCGCGGATGATCTCGCCGCCGATGCGAACATGAGCCCGCAACCAGTTGTCCTGCGGCAGATTGCTGGAGTCGACCAGGCTGATATACTCATCGATAGGCATGCGGGGAAGCTTGGCCTTCTCGTCGGGACGCACCGGAGCAACAAGGCAGTTCAGTCCGAAATCGGCGCCGATCTGTTTCATGGTATTGATCGCCCGGGGACTGATCCCCTGCTGCCGAAACTCTGGCCTGACCACAATCTGCAACGCACAGAGGATAGTTGGCTTCAGGCCGGCTTTATGGTCCTCGCAGCCTTTGGCAAGCGCCCAGTCCCAACCCTCGTCGGGAAGCTCGCCCGGTTCGCTCTCCCACAAGAGCGGTATTGAATTGCCAGCCGCGATAAGTTTTCCACTGTTTGGTTCCCTCAGAGCAAACTGGTAGGCGGGAAATCGCCGGTACAGTTCTTCCCAGTACCGGTTGCAAGTGTCGTCATGCATCATAAATTCCGGCCAGGATGGGATAATAAACTCATCAACTCGGCTCAGCAGATCGGGTAGATCAACAGCGGTGACAATTTCCAACTTCCTCTCGTTCATTTCGGCCTTATCCTTCGGATCAAAATAGCAATGGAGCTTTCGGTTCGGAGCAAGAAACAAACTGGCGCCGGTTATGGCAAACAATGATTTCTGGCCGCCATCTGTGGCCGCACTTTCCGGTTGCATCTGGCCGGTAACGATCGTAATCTAATTGCCAGACTATTCCTACGGAGACCGATCGATGAATGACAAGTTCAGGGCGATTGATCCACGCGAGATAACCGACAACCCCTTCAAGGCCATCGCCGATGACTGGATGTTGATCACGGCGGGGCATCAAGATGCCTTTAATACCATGACGGCATCGTGGGGAGCGATGGGTGAACTGTGGCATCGGAAAATATGCATTTGTTTCGTCCGACCAACCCGTCACACTTATAAGTTCATGGAAGAAGCCGACACCTTCACACTATCTTTCTTCGATAAAAAATACCGCGACGCGCTCAAGTTCTGCGGGACGAAGTCCGGACGTGATGTTGACAAGATGGCTGCCACTGGCTTAACGCCGATGGAGACAGAGTCAGGCTCTGTCTATTTTGAAGAGGCCCGGCTCGTCTTTGAGTGTCGGAAAATCTACACGCACGATCTCGACCCGGCACAATTCATTGAAGCGGCAATCGAAGAGGAATATCCCGAGAAAGATTACCACCGAACCTACCTCGGTGAAATCATCCGCTGCCTTGTACGGCATGAGCGGTAGGATGACAACAACAACACCCCGGAGTCACAGGTAACCGATGTCGATCTTCAACGCATATTTGGGTGAGATTCTGGCCCTTCTGACGGCAATCGTATGGGCGATTGCCGTTGTTTTGTTCAAGAAGAGCGGGGAGGCAGTCCATCCGATTGGTCTAAATCTCTTCAAGAACACGTTAGCAGTTGCCCTGTTGATCCCGACACTCTGGCTGTTTGGGGAAAGTCTTCTTTATCCGGCACCAGTCGAAGATTACCTGCTGCTGTTGTTCAGTGGCGCCCTGGGAATCGGAATCGCCGACACTCTATTTTTCAAGGGCCTTAACACTCTCGGCGCCGGTCTGATGGCCATTGTCATCTGTCTTTACAGTCCGTTCATCATCGCGATGTCAATACTCTGGCTCAATGAGACGTTAACTTCCTGGCAGTTCCTCGGGGCGGTGTTTATCGTCTCGGCGGTCCTACTGGTCACTGCTGAAGGCAGGACCAATACAGGTAATCGACGTAATATTATGAAAGCCTTTCTCTGGGCGGTTTTAGCCGAGGCTTGTACCGCAATCGGCATTGTAATGATCAAGCCGCTTCTGACTCGTTCACCATTGGTTTGGGCAACCGAGATTCGCCTATTGGGAAGCATTTTCATTCTGTTATTAATGCTGCTCTTTCATTCACAGAGAAAGAGTATCCTGCAATCGATTTTTTCGCCGCAAAGGTGGGGATATACGATATCGAGTTCGATTACCGGCGCCTATGGAGCTATGTTGCTCTTGCTGGCCGGAATGAAATACACTCAGGCCTCGACAGCTTCGGCGCTCAACCAGACATCAAGCATTTTCATTTTCATTTTCGCCGCCTTTTTTCTACGAGAGAAAATTACTTGGTCGCGAGTAATTGGTATCATCCTCGGTGTAGGTGGCGCCATATTTGTGACATTCGGATAAGCAGATACAAGTGGACGAAACCCGGGAGACTACGGGCAGGGTTGCGGGGCCGGACCGAGTGGAATGCCGAACAGGTAGTCGACCAGGTACGTAATATCGGCGATATTGATCGCCCCGACTTCGTCGCCGTTGACATTGCCTTCTTCTCTACAGATTGGCTCCGGGCCGGGAGGAATTCCGAAAAGGTAGGAGACCAGATAGGTAATATCAGTAATGTTAGCGTTTTCCTCTGGATCATTATTGGCATTACCGCGAACACCGATGCAACATCCATCACAGGCATCGCCCACCCCGTTCTGGTCACTGTCGGCCTGATTCGGATTGAATACATCAGGACAGTTGTCACAAATATCAGCAACGTTGTCACCGTCCGCATCGTCCAGACCGGAACCGGCACATATTGAGCTAATTGTAGTTATGGCTGAAGGCGCCGAATACTGACCAGCAGCCTCCTCAGCGATGATGATATACGAATACGATGAGGTGCCATCAATATCAGTATCGAGAAACGAGCTGTCGGCGATACCTCTGTCGGAGAGGTTACCGGATGGGTTATCAATTCGAAAGAACGAACCGGTGATATCGGCAAAGCGACGATAGACATGATAGGTACAGCCCGAACGCTGGCTCCAGTAGAGACGTATCCCGGTTCCAATCTCGGGAACGCCAACAAGCCCGGTGACAGCCTCAGGTGCCGACCAGGCTGCCAGGACTATATCTTCCCGCCAGTAAGAATTACCGGGAATCTGTCTGGCCAGATGGGCCAACTCGCCGTTAGTGCGATTGAAAAAATAGTAGTCATATGGTTGCCCGGCCTCCTCGGTCAGGTAATTCTGAAAATCATCGTACCAGAACCCATTGTCATAGCCAGCCCCATCGGAAGCAGTGGTCCGAATCTCTTCATCGGTATCCCTCACAAAACCAAAAAACACCACTGCGCCATCAACCGGGACCGAAAAATCCGAGTTCCACACAGCGCCGAAAATCGATCCCTGCGCTTCCACCTCAGCAAACCAGGTTCCTACCAGAGCAAAGCAGGAAACCACCAAAACCAATATTTTGAGCCTAATATTCACCTATATTCACTTTCCCGAAGCGAGAACGAGTAGACGCTTCTAATATAGACATTATCGTGATTTTAGCAAAAGCCTTTATCTTACTTGATTTTTCGGAATCGGTCTCCTTGGAAATCGGGTACGGCCAGAATATTGTCTCTCACATTGAAGCCGATATTGGCGTTACCATAGAAACCGTAGCGAAACTCCTCGGGCGGATTGGTAAACTGTAGTTGGAAAGTCAACTCAGCACCTACACCTCTTACCAAGCTTCAATGGGCGTGTGGAGTGTCAAGCTGCACTACTATCTCGGTACAGCCTACGAGTAGTCTCGGTGGTACTACAAAGCCGCCGAACAGTACACTATATTCCTTGAGACCTGGAAAGATGCCGACAGTGGCATCTGGGAACTGGAAGATGCCGCTACTCAACTGGCTCGCCTGAAACAATCACCATAAACAGCAGCCAGACTCCGATTGAAACCCAGACCAACTTACCCACCTGTAAACTGTATTAATAAAAGAAGGACCCCATGCCGGGGGAGGGAGAACAGCACAGGGTCCGTATTGGCAACACTGATGTGATATACAGGTTAGAATGCCTCGTCGCCATATTTTTCATTGTGAAACCCACCACAAGTTTCACTATAGTCTGTCCAAGCATTCCGTGGGACAGTCAATTTCTGCTCCCAAGATCGACTATTTAATGGATTTGTCAATAACTGCAAATTACGTAATTAGTACGTATCTAATTTAGGTTCTTATCATTACGCAAAAATGTACTCAAATTCACTGCTTTGTTGGTAATTTTGAGTTTCTTGCGGATTAGTTCACGGTGTTTGTGGATTGTAAGGATCGACAGACTCAGCCTGTCAGCGATTTCTTTTGAGGAGAGACCCTGCTTTATTAGCTCGCAGATTTCGCTTTCGCGGGGGGTGAGCCCTGCGTAGCGAGTTTCAAAAACGTCTACCTCCTTGGACAATAGTACCTTAAGGTTGTCTTCGAGGTTTTTGAGGTCCTTTTCATGCCGATGGTCACAATCTTTCTTCAACCTTGCCAGGAGCGGAGAAATGGCCTGTTCAACCTGACTGCAAATCCGCTGCTTGTAATCCAGTCTTTCTTTTTCGATATGATCAAGAATTTGCTGGAGAGCGATATTGCTTCTGGTCTGCGCCTCGTGTTCGACCTGAAGCTTCTCTCCGGCTTCACGGATATTCTTCTCCGCATCTTTGCGCTCAGTGATATCACGGACGAGTGCGATCAGGCGGTCTTCGGTTTCGGTGCCGCTGGACGCAATAGAGAGTTCAAACCATCGGACTCCTCCGTCCGGCATTTCTAACCAGTAGGTCGCGCCTTGCGAATGGCCGGTCGCAGTGGCTTCCCGGATAGCTTCCATAACCACCTCAGCGGCCGGTTCCGGGATTACCTCTAGTACGGTCTTACCCCGAAACATCTCCGGTGAGACATAGAGTTTTTCCGACTGCGGTGCACGATAATCGAGGATGTGTCCCTTTGAGTCAACTTCAAACAGGATATCTGGCAGGGCGTTCAGTGTCGTCTCCAGCCTGTCGTGCGTGTTATGCAGCTTCTTCTCGCTCTCTTTGCGCTCGGTGATATCGCGCTGAATGCCAGCGTAGGCAAAAACTACGCCCTGGCTGTCTACCAGCGGAAACACGAGCAAGTCGCATGGAAACGTACTGCCGTCTTTCCTGCGGTTTAGTACCACGCCGCTCCAGGTAGTACCAGATGAAACAGCTTGATAAATGTCCTTCTGTATGTGTTCCCTATCCGGTTCCGCATTAAAAATGTCCGGTGATTGCCCCAGAAGCTCCTCGCTCGAATAGCCATACAAACGCACAAATGCTTGATTGGCATAAGTAATTTTATTAGACAAATCCGTGACAATGATAGAATCGGTTATCTGTTGGGTGATGAGACTGAGAAGCTGTAGTCTCTCCTCAATCTTCTTGCGCTCGGTGATATCCTCAGCCGTTCCATCGAAATGAAGAGGTACTCCGTTCTCATCGACGACCAATACCATATCTAATGTCAGAGTTACGACGGAACCATCCTTGTGCTTGAACTCACTTTCAAAACCAGTTACATGGCCATCAGACTTCAGCTTTTCAACAAGCTCCAGCCGCCTTTCAGCATCTACATAGAAATCGGCCGAGCTCATCTGGCTCATATCATAATCCGGATCATACCCATGCATCACCTTCATGGCCGGATTCACAGATAAAATCCTGCCGTCAATCGAAGTTCGAAAAATGCCAACCGGCACATTGTCGAAAAGACTGCGGTACTTTTTTTCGCTCTCCTGCAGCGCATGCTCAGCTTTCTTGCGTTCGGTGATATCACGTATCGTTCCAATCATCGCAACAGCTTGACCGTCATCGTCGCACATCAACGAGTTATTCATATAGCTGGGAAATACTGAACCATCGCGGCGCTTGTGCCAAACCTCACCTGAGAATTCGCCGGTCTCTCTGGTCTGCCTGTTAACTGCCTCCACGGTCGGTATCTGTTCAGGTGTGTGAAAAATAGAGAGGTTCTTACCATGAAGTTCCTCTGGAGAATAACCATGCATCTCGGCAAATGCTCTATTAATGAACTGCACGTTGCCCTCCAGATCGACTAAAGCCATACCTTCGGTGCTTTGTTCAGCTATAGAAGAGAGCAGACGAAGTCTCTCCTCAGATTGTTTGCGTTCGGTTATTTCTCTGGTAAACTCGGAGAATCCGATTACTTCATCGTTCTCAAATATTGGGTTGTAAGACACCTCGAAAGACCGAATGTTGTCCTTATTGAACTCATGTGTATATTCAACCCGAAATTTCTCGCCTCTCAACACTCTCTCATGATGGCCATCCCACCAGGCTCTTGTTTCTTCATCAGGGATGTGTTTGTGCGGCTGTAAGCCTGCCTTCATCTCAATATCAAAGGCATCTTTCATAACTTTAGCATAGGCAGAATTCCACAATACCGGACGAGCATTTATATCAGATATGAGGGCGCAGTCATCCGTATTTTCAATCAGTGCCTCCAGGTTTGCATATGATTTTTTCAGCTCCTCCTCTGCGTGCTGGCGGTCGGTGATGTCAGTCAGAGAACCTACAATAGCAACCGTCTTGCCATTTTCGACAACCGGTGCTTCGTGGACTTCAGCCCATATTTTTCGTCCTTCCTTACCAATCAGTTCCAATTCGTACGGAGACTGCCTCCTGCCTGTCTTGATCGCCTTCTCAGTTAACGCGAAACCTTTTTTGTTGACTGGATTGTCGGTTACGAACTCAGTCCATCTGATCATGGCTTCCTCGGGGTCACATTGAAGGAAGTCCCGGCTTTGCGGGCTGAGATAGGTCAATTCATGTTCCGGCGTGTGAGAGTAGAAGAGGTTTGTGCTGTTTTCCACAATGTTGCGTAGTTTTTCTTCGCTTTCCCGCAACGCCTGCTCAGCTTGCTTGCGCTCCGTGATATCCTGAATAGTTCCGACGACCACCATCGGCTTGCCGTTTTCGTCTGAAGACCTGATCTCAGGCGCCTCCAAAGAGAGCCAGCGAGTTTCTCCATCCGGATGTATTATACGGAATGATGTTAGCCCCAAAACGGAGCTCATCAATATGCCCTCGGTCATTCTGAGAACAGTCTCTTTGTCGTCCGGGTGCACAAACCGCTTGATCAGCTCTTCGGGACTAGCAAACCTTTCCGAGGTCGGGATGCCATGTATGCGACACATTTCATCGGACATGTGCATGACATTGTCGGCGATGTTCCATTCCCAGCTTCCAACATGCGCAATTTGCTGTGCCGCCCTGAGCATCGCCTCGCGCTCTCGGAGGGCTTCCTCGGCCTGCTTGCGATATTCTATCTCCTCCCTCAGCTTCTTGTTGGCCGCTATCAACTCGGTCGTGCGCTCTTTGACCCGCTCCTCCAGTTTGTGGTGGGCTGCCGGAAGGGCCTCCTCTGCCTGTTTTCTCTCGGTTATATCGCGCATGATGCCTATGCCATGCCATTGGCCTTGGATAAGCGTAGCCGAGAGGGAGAGTTCCACGGGGATTACCGTGCCATCCTTGTGCATCCCCGGTAGTTCAAGCGTTTGACCTACGACATCACCCTGGCCGCTGGCGTGAAACTTAGGAAACGCCTTATAG
Organism: bacterium; assembly: GCA_030668045.1. GTDB lineage: Bacteria > Zixibacteria > MSB-5A5 > GN15 > FEB-12 > DAOUUR01. Next base: position 792 of record DAOUUR010000068.1, on the reverse strand, counting down.
TAAGCGGGCTGGAGATCTCTCGGAGCCAAAAAATCATGCAGCACGCGGCCAAGGACCTCCTCCGAAGTATATCCGAAAATGCGTACCGCAGCCTTGTTCCAGTGGGTCACCTTTCCATCGCCGTCGATCATAACAATCGCATCCTGCGCCGATTGGCTGATGGCAGCCAATACCTCTTCCCGTTCCCGCAAATCTTCTTCCGCCCGCTTGCGTGCGGTGATGTCACGAGCCAGGCCCAGCATACCTGTAAACTTGCCATCTTTGTCAAAACGCGGAGTAACAATCTGGTGGACAGGAAAAGTCCTGCCACCCTTAGCTACATAAGTTAGTTCCTCCACCAACGGCTCCCCGGTGGTCATCAAACGCTTGAGATTCCGCTCCATAACTCCTGAGTTCAAGTACTCTTTGGTATGGAATATCCTGTTGCTTTCCTTGTTGACCACATCTTCCGCTTCATAACCCAGTATTTTTCTTGCCCCCTCGTTCCAATTGAGAATAGTCCCGGTTTGATCAGTTGCAATGATGATTTCCTCGGTGGCACTGTCCATGATACTCTGTAGCACATTCGAAGTCTTCCTCAACTTCTCCTCAGTCAGTATCTGTTGGGTGATATCGCGAGCAGCGGCAAATACTCCGGCCACTTCCCCTTTTGTATTGAGGTAAACAGAAGCGTTGTAAAGTACCGGTATAATTTTTCCATCACGGTGTTTGATTTCCAGGGGATAATCAAAGACATGTTCTTCTCTGAATACCTGTTGGTAGCCCCGAGTAGCTTTCTCAGGGTCTGTGAAG
>DAOUUR010000338.1 GCA_030668045.1 bacterium | reverse complement strand
TTCATCTCGGTCGACCCCTCAAGGCTCACCAGAAGGCTCTCAGTGGCCTCGATAGCCTCATCAGCGTCCATCTGTTCAGTCGAGGCGATAGACTTGAGCCCGTTCTGTAATTTGTTCAGTCGGTAAGCATCAGCTACCTGTTTTGCATGTGCTGGGATATTGGCGGTTGAAGCTACCCATTCCCGGAAGTCCTCGACAAGCTGCACTTCATTCACCCTGCCCATGTTGTACTTCCGGAACAGGAGGTCGCTCACCGACACCATATCGACTGGTTGTTCCTCGATACTGAGTTCAACGATAGCTTGCCAAACCTTGCGGGTGTAGCTGCTGGTGAAATACTCTGGCCCGCGGATGATCAGGGCAACATCGTCAAGTATTTCAGGGGAATGAAGTATCCCACCAAGAACACACCGCTCACGCTCTTGAATCTGTTCAGTCATCTTTCAGCAACTCATCGATAATGTCCAATAACCGAGCCGCGTCTTGCGTTGGGATCATAAACTTGCGGCTTTGAGACACAGCGTTTGCGAGTTCGTTTTGGAAATCCCTCTCCGCAAGGAATTGTGTAACCATGTTCTTCGTGAAATCATCCATCGTCTGCTCCTATCCATCCATTAGTTCATTTGCTACACTTGACATTATGCCAATCGTCCGCGGCTTTCCGTTAAGCCAAGGGATTGTCGACAGGAAAAACCGGTCGATCAGCTTGTACATGCCGTCTGGTTTGAAGAGTTTGTAGAGCCGGGTGAATACCGGACCATCCTTCCCTTGTACCCAACTGTACGGAGCGGCCGCATCGGGGCCAACTTGGCTACGCTGATACTCTATATATTTCTCTAAGAAGTAATCAGATAGTGTCCTTTGATTGACCTCTTTATCTTTTGTTACTGGTGGCGAAAGGTCGAGTTGCTTTGGGCTCGACTCTTCTATGGTCTGGTCTGGTTCTAATCTGGTCTGGTCTGGTGGTGTGCTATTTTTGTCACAGTTTTGTCGCCGACTGATGATATATTTCGTCATCTCTTTGGCATTCATCTCGTTGAACTGTTTATATTTAGGTAGGTGGAGGATAAGCTGATCGGTGTCATTCCTCGTCACCACTAAGCCGCTAACCAGTGTTAGTTTTAGCGCGAGTTTGTGCGCTGTTTGTCGATTTAGGCCTATTACGTGACTAAAATTAGCCCAAGAATGAGCGCAGTAGTACCCATTATCGTCACCTGCCTTCATCAGTAAGATGATTTGTAGGTACAGCCCGCGCATCGAACAGTTGGCGCTTTTCCACCACGCCTCTTCCATTATCGATGTCCAGATTTTCGGGTAACCAGCCATTACTTCAGTGCCTCAAAAAGGTAGTGTTTCGGGTTTTTGTTCGGGTGTCCGGCTAACGAAGGTGAGCTTATTGGCGTGCTTCATCCGCAGTGTGACCTCTACTTCCTCAGCTTTCGACCAGTCACGATTAGAATGGAGCGGGGGCAAACAAAGACTCACCGGTTTGAACAATTCAATCAAGAAGAACCCCCTATGGTCAAATGGTAACTCTTTGATTTTACCGTAGGTGAAGCCAGCACTTACCCAAGAACATTCTTCATATTCAGGTTCATAATCCCCACTATCACCACCACTGTATCCACCAAGGGTACGCCCCTCAATTTCAAAAAGCTCTAAATGAACTTGGTCCCCGATATTCCAACACTTCCGGTATTCCAAACAGTTGTGCATCATCGTTCCGGGTTGGTCTATTGCATTCACGGGAGCAGCAAGCAGCTTGCGATAGTCACACTCATCTTTTGATCGAGTGCAGTGGCGACAGAGCTTGATTGATAATCGCATATCACACCTCATAAAAAGCAGACCGGGCATCAAGGGAATGACCATGACACGAGGGCATGACCCGCTACAATAGCGGGAACCCGGCCTGAGAGTTATTGTCGTTTATGTATTAAAAGTCGTCTCATAATCATTCCCTGCATTCAGGTTATGCTATTATTGAAACAAAGTCAAACAAAACTTCATTTACTTTCATCCCCCCGCAACTTCTTCTCGCGCTCTCGCTTGCGGGCCATCGATAGTCTGGCTGATTCACGTTTCTGTTCCGCCCAGTGGGGTTGACACCGCCACCGGTTACCGATCGGTTCTACCAGACAGCCGGGGAACTTGCAGGGTCTCACTTCCCCACCCTCTCCACATTGACATCCTTCGGGGCCTGGACGTAGAGCTTGATCGTACCGCGATAATCGCCCAGGTTCACCGTGACTTTGGTATCGCCGACCATGATCGCTTGGCCGTGCTTGAGGCTGAGTACCAGTCCACCGATTTCCTTGTCGATTCCCTTGCTCACATCATCCTCCTAAACAGCCGCTCCATCTTCTCAGGAGGGCAGTTCTGAACGTTCAGAGGGATCACGGCCGCTTCTACCGGTTGGGCGGCTTTGACCTTTGCGGCTATCTGACGCGCTCTACGGGTGCTCTGGTACGCCTTCTGGTAATCCCTTGCTGCCTGGACGGCGACGGTATCGGGCTTTGTTCTCGGTCGGCCTACTTTACTCACTTGTCCTCCAGTGCTCTCTTGGCGTTGGCGAGGGCGGCATCAAGTGCGTGTACGGCGACATGGAATTCAGCTTCTGTTATCGAATCAGTCTGATAAGTATAGCTCTTTTGTCTATACTCTTCCACCGCCTCCACCAACTCTTTGAGCGCCGCCGTAATGCGGCTCAGGTTCGTGGCGAGGAACTCTATAACTGTGGATGCAACACAGCAGACACAGGGGCCATTACCTTCAATCGGGTCTATAGCATCACACCAGCATTCTTCGCTCAGTTCTTCTTGTAGTTTTTTGTATTCCGGTTGAGCCGCCGCTTTCATCGCACTCGGCGATATCTTCGGTTCGTCGTTAGTCATTGGTTGGCCTTTCTGGGAAAGATACCTATGAACGCCGAACTGTGTGGGTTTATCATTATTTCACCGACAGGTTCGACTGTAACATACAAGACTCCGTGGTCGGGGCCGTTAGGTGGGCCATACGAATATCTCGCGCTAAAAGACGGACCTACTTGCCACGGAAAAATGTCGTTACGGTCCATCACTACGGTTACTTCGTCATTGTGGTGCATCTTCAATCCTTTCGTAGCATTTCTTGCAGCAATGTTTCTCGTCCGGCGTGGTTGTGATTGGTTGGAATACACATTTTTCTGGTAGTTTATCGCCGCATTCAAATGTTGCCTGTGCAATATCCCAAGTTGATTGCCCTGTAATATTTACAGCGTGTGTGGTTGACCATTCTTGGTGTGGATTTGTTTTGTATTTCACATACAAGAATTCCATGTTATTTTCCTTCCTTGTTTATCATAGATTTGGTGTCGCGTTTAATCTGGGCGGCGATGCGTTCCAGGAAATCAGCGATATCCCGAAGCTGTTCTGGTGTGTGTCCGATATTATCGTCGGGGAGGTAGTATGGCATATTCGTCACTGGCCCGAAATATGTCTCCCCCAGTTTTTCTCCGTCCGTAGCATCAAGGCAGTCAAATTCA
>DAOUUR010000187.1 GCA_030668045.1 bacterium | reverse complement strand
AGGGATGTATTCACCTTCAGGAGAAGATAAGACAGCAGAAGCTTTCCGACTGGCAGGAAAAGTAGCATGACGCGTGACGAGCTGAAAGATTATATCGCCAAACAGTTTGAAGGCAAAATGACGCTTCTGGATACCGGTCGGCACGACCCGATGTTTGAGGTCAAGCCTGCTGATCTGTTCGAAGTTGCGCAGAAACTCCATGACGATGAAAACCTGCAGTTCGATTTCTTCTGCAATCTGGGCGCGGTTGATACGGGCGAGAGATTTGAAGCTGTTTATTCACTCGATTCCACGACCCTGAAGATGCGGCTTGATTTCAAGCTGATTCTACCTCGCGATGGGGCCGAGATCGAATCGGTACAGAAAATCTGGCCCGGCGCTAACTGGTTTGAGCGTGAGATGTGGGAACTGTATGGTATCAATATATTGAACCACGACAATCTGAAACGTTTCCTGCTCCCCGATGATTGGGATCAGGGCCATCCGATGCGAAAAGACTGGGACGCCCCGGACTTTATTCGGATGCCGGAGATGTAGAATGCCTGAGTTGCGGACAGAAGAATTCCAGATCAACATGGGGCCGCATCACCCCTCTACTCACGGTGTTTGTCGTCTGATCCTCACTATGGACGGTGAGAAGATTGTCAAAATTGAGCCGGTTATCGGCTATCTTCACCGCGCCCTTGAAAAGATTTGCGAAAACCGCACCTATGCTCAGTGCATCCCGGTAACTGACCGGTTTGAATATGTTACCGCGATGTCGTGCAACCAGGTTTTCTCGATGGCTGCCGAACGACTGGCCGGAATCGAAGTCCCCGAACGGGCCGAATATCTTCGCGTTATCATGCTCGAACTCAACCGGATTGCATCGCACCTTATTTTCTACGGCGTTACGGCTATGGACCTCGGAGCGCTGACTCCTTTCCTGTACGGTCTCCGCGAACGGGAAGCGATCATTGATCTTTTTGAAATGACTTGCGGCCAACGCCTTACCTACAACTACATCAGGGTCGGTGGGGTCGCTAGAGATATCCCCAAGGAGTTTATCCCGAAATGTCACGAGGCGCTTGATACGATCACTGAAAAAATGAGCGATTACGAAGGCCTCCTTAATGAAAACCCGATCTGGCTGGTTCGCACCAAAGGAGTCGGTGTCATGCCGGCGAAGTTGGGGATAGATTACGGAGTCTCTGGCCCGGTGCTGCGAGCTTCCGGTGTTGATTATGATATCAGACGGGACGATCCGTACTCAATATATGACAAGTTTGACTGGAAACCATCTGTTCGTCAGAATGGCGATTGTTTTGATCGATACCTGATCCGCCTTGACGAAATCAAACAGTCAATCAAGATTGTCAAACAGGCGCTCGACGGACTTCCTGAAGGTGATATCAAGGCCAAAGTCTCCCCCAATTTCAAACCCCCGGCGGGCGAAGTGTACGCTCGGGTCGAAAATTCGCGTGGTGAGCTTGGCATTTACATACAGTCTGATGGCGGCAAGAAACCGTTGCGGGTCAAGATGCGCGGCGGTTCGTACTGTCAGCTTCAAGCCCTGCCATATTTTGGGACCGACTGTTTCATCGCCGATCTGGTCGCCATATTTGCAACTCTTGATATCATTCTGCCGGAGGTTGATCGATGATCTGGCCAATTGCCTCGGCAGAATTGTTACCCCTCTTCAGCTATCTTTACGAGCTGCTGGAGAGCACCGGCCTGCCGCAACCATGGCTGGCGGTCGTGGTGTACACTTTCCTTGCCGCACTGGTCTTCGGCGTTCTTTCCCTGCTGGCTCTTTTCCTTGTCTGGTGGGAGCGGAAAATCGCGGCGCACATTCAGCAACGGTTTGGCCCGATGCGTCATGGCTGGCACGGTTGGTATCAGACGATCATGGATGCTGTCAAACTGCTTCAAAAAGAGGATATCCGCGTTGCTACTCGCGATAAAACGGTTTTCTTCTGGGCACCAGTCGTCTGTTTTGTAGCCGCATTTCTTGCCTACGTTACAATCCCGTTTGGCGAAGGCCTGATCGTGGCCGACTTGAATATCGGCATCCTCTATATAATGGCAGTCACAACTTTCACTGTAATATCACTACTGATGGCGGGCTGGGGTTCCAATAACAAGTATGCGCTTCTCGGTGGGATGCGTTCAGCCGCACAGGTGGTCAGTTACGAAGTACCAATGGTAGCTTCTATTCTGGTGGTGGTGCTTTTTGTCGGTTCCCTATCGATGGTTGATATCGTTCAAGCACAGGCTGGAGGCATCTGGAACTGGTACATCTTCAGGCTGCCGTATGGCCCCATCGCATTCTGTACTTACATCATCGCTGCTACCGCCGAAGCCAACCGCACGCCGTTTGACATCCCCGAAGCTGAGCAAGAACTGGTGGCGGGGTTCAATGTCGAGTACTCCGGGATGAAATTCGCCATGTTTTTTCTGGCGGAGTTCGTCAACGCCTTCACCGTCTCGGCAATCGCAGTAATCCTCTTCTTTGGTGGCTGGCATGGCGCGCTGCTGCCTTCGTGGATGTGGTTCCTGGGCAAGACCTTTGGGATTGTCCTGTTACTGATGCTTTTCCGCTGGACTTATCCCCGTCTGAGGGTTGACCAGTTGATGGAATTCTCGTGGAAGTTTCTCGTGCCGGTGACGTTTGCTAACATAATCATCGCCGCGTGGTTCAAATATGCTGGATGGTACTGGTAGTATGGGTGTATTCAAGGACATAAAGAACCTCTTGATAGGTATGAGAATCACCGGGAAACATCTCGGGCGACATGCCATCACTCTCCAGTATCCCGAACAGAAATGGACAATGCCGGAGCGGTCGCGCGGGGTTGTCGTGCTGTTGTCCGACAAAGAAACCGGTGAGCTCAACTGCACCAGCTGTATGCTTTGCATGCGCGCCTGCCCCACGGCGGCCATTGAGATCGACGCTCCCCGTGGCGAAGACAAGAAACGAACCCTGAAAGTCTTTAATGTCGATAATGCACTCTGTTGTTACTGCGGTCTTTGCGAAGAAGCATGCAATTTCTCGGCCCTCAAGATGGCTACGATGTACGAATACTCGACACCAAACAAGGGTGACCTGTTCTGGGATATGAAGAAACTTCAGGAAGCTGGCCGCGACGTTCCGTATGAGGACAAGCGCAAGAAGAAAAAGGCCAAGCCTGTTGAAGCGGCACCAATAAATGAAGCCACTCCGGTCAAAGAGGACACAAAAACGGACTCTCCACCACCGGATGATAAAGCGAGCGACACCGCCGGGAAAGAAGATGAAGGATAGAGCTTATGCTTGAAGTTGATGGCGGCATTGTATTCTGGATTCTATCATTCGTGATACTGGTATCCGGGTTTATGGTAGTCAGTCTGAAGAACGTCTTCCACTGCGCCCTCGCTCTGGTACTCTGCCTGTTTACGGTCGCCGGTCTTTACATCTTGTTAGACGCTGAGTTCTTAGCCGCCGCTCAGGTGCTTATCTATGTTGGCTCGGTAGCGATTCTGCTGATCTTTGAGGTTATGTTGACCTCAAAACTGGCCGACAAGCGTATCACTCAGTCCAACGATCAAGCCCTTGTTGGCTTCTTTATCTGCACTCTTTTCGCTGTCGCAGCTTATCTCCTGATCAAGTTCAATACGATCTGGTATCCGCTGGCCAAGTCAGCTTTACCGAGTGACAATATCTTGACAATTGGTAAGTACCTGATGACCGAGTTTATGTTACCGTTTGAAGTTGTCTCGATACTGTTGGTGGCAGCTTTAATCGGCGCAATTGCATTGGCCAGAACGGAGAAATCCTGATGATTCCATATCTGGCTTTAGCAGCAATTCTCTTTTCGATCGGTCTTTTCGGAGTCATGACGCGGCGTAACACTATCGGTATCCTGATGTCGCTGGAACTGATGTTCAACGCTGTTAATATCAATTTTGTAACATTCAACAAGTACGTAGTGAGCGATGGTCTGGTCGGCCAGATTTTCGCGATCTTCATCGTTGTTATTGCCGCCGCTGAGGCGGTCGTTGGCCTGGCGATAGTTCTGCTGATCTATCGCAACTGGAAAGGAATCGACACGGATCACTTCACTGTGATGAAGTGGTAGAGGTTTGAGATGACGGATTACTCCTGGTTAGTTAAAAACATATATATCACCGCTCTTCTACCACTGCTGGCATTTGCGCTGATTGTCTTCTTCCTGCGCTGGAAGGAGAAGCTTTCGGCCGGATTCTCCATCTCGATGATCCTTCTCTCATGGCTTATTTCCGTTTGGACTCTGATCGAGGTAATCACAAATCATGGTGTCGCTTACGAAACCTTCTACAATTTTATATCTTTGCGAGGATTCAACCTTGAGATCGGAGTTCTGGTTGACCCGCTGACTGCAATTATGCTGGTGGTCGTTACCACCATCGGTGCCTGTGTTCAGATATATTCGGTCGGCTATATGCACGGCGATCCAAGATTCAGCCGCTTTTTCGCCTATCTATCGTTATTCCTTTTCTCAATGCTCGGCCTGGTCGTCGCCAACAACTTCTTTATGATCTTCATCTTCTGGGAACTGGTCGGGTTGACATCGTACCTACTGATCGGCTTCTGGTTTGAGAAAAAGTCAGCCGCCGACGCTTGTAAGAAAGCTTTTATCACCACCCGCATCGGCGATCTCGGATTCCTGATCGGCCTGTTTATGCTGGCTTTCTATGCCGGGACGTTAAACTACGGCGCTGTTTTTGATCAAGTCTCCGCTGGGATGATTCCGGTGGGCGTGCTAACTGCCATAGGAATCTTCATCTTCATGGGGGCGGTTGGTAAGTCGGCGCAGTTCCCGCTCCATGTCTGGCTGCCGGATGCAATGGAAGGTCCGACGCCGGTTTCAGCATTGATCCATGCGGCCACAATGGTTGCCGCCGGGGTTTACCTTGTTGCGCGGACCATGGCGCTTTTTGTGGGATCGGCTGAAGCTTCGATGGTGGTCGCCATCATCGGTGTGATAACTTCGCTTATAGCCGCCACCATCGCTCTGACTCAAAACGATATCAAACGTGTGCTGGCCTATTCTACTGTTAGTCAGCTTGGCTATATGATCATGGCTCTCGGTCTTTATGGTTATGACACCAACCTCGGCCACCACTCACCCGGTTTCTATGCCGGTACTTTTCATCTGATGACCCACGCTTTCTTCAAGGGTCTCCTCTTTTTGGCCGCTGGTTCGGTGATTCATGCTATCCACACCAACAACATTCAGGAGATGGGTGGCCTCTGGAAGAAATTGAAATTCACAGCTCCGGCTTTCTGTATCGCTTCGCTTTCAATTTCTGGTATTTTTCCTCTGGCGGGATTCTGGTCAAAAGATGAAATCGTCGCCTCCGCATCTCATCATCCGGTGTTTCTTATCTTAACACTGGCCATTGCCTTTATGACAGCCTTCTATATGTGGCGTTTGTGTTTCCTGACCTTCTTCGGTTAACCGCGTGATGCCGAAAAGTACGAACACGCTCACGAATCACCAAAGAGTATGACCTACCCGCTGGTTT
>DAOUUR010000470.1 GCA_030668045.1 bacterium | reverse complement strand
GTGTCAAATCGTCCGGGGTCGATCTCTCGCCTGAGATGGTTGCTTACACCAGCGCGAAATGCACCGAAGAGAAACTCGATTGCCCGATCATCGAAGCTGATTTCCGTCACTTCACCCTTGATCAGCCGGTCGATCTTGCTTTGACCATGATGGCTACTTTTGGTTACCTGCTCTCCAATGACGACATCATTGAGCACTTTGATACGGTAGCCAACAACCTCACCGACAATGGTCTCTATATGATTGAACTGCCGCACCCCCGTGATGTTTTCGATTCACAACGAGGTTCCACAACCAACGTCTGGGAGATGGAAAAAGACGGGATGAAAGTACATACCGACTGGGCCACCGATGCTGCCCTTGACCCGCTCACCGGTATTGACAGTGGGACCGTTCGTATCAAATGGGAAAAGGACGGCGAAAGCGGCACGATAGAAAGTCCCGACCACATGCACCGCCTGAGTTTTGGCCTGATGCGATCACTGATAAAGCTTTCAGGCCGGTTCGCTATTGTCGGAATGTACGGCGACCTGAATATCAATCAGTCGTTTGACAACAGCAAGAAATCCTGGCGGATGATTCTCCTGCTTCGCAAAGCCCCGTAGGGCGGGCTAACCCGACCCGGAACTAAGTAGATCAAGAACGGTCTGAAAATCGTCCGGGAAATCAGCTTCAATAGTCAGTTTCACTCCTGTCACGGGATGATCAAATTCGAGCCTGCGGGCATGGAGCGCCTGACGGCCTATCAACTCTAACATTTTCCGAGCCAGGGGCCGTTCGGGGGCAAACATACCGCGCACCCGAGCCTCGCGCCCGCCATAATCATGGTCACCGAAAACCGGATGCCCCAGATGTGAGAAATGGACTCTTATCTGATGAGTGCGACCGGTCAGCAGTTTGGCTTCGACCAAATCATACGAACGAAATCGCTCTAAGCGACGATACCGAGTGATCGCCTCGCGGCTATCAACACCATCAACCATCATCTTCGTGCGGACTTTCGGCGAACGACCGATCGGGAGGTTGATCTCTCCCTCGGTTTTCAGCATATGCCCACACACCAGCGCGACATAGCTACGTTCCACATCGCGGTCCCTGATAGCATCCTGAAGTTTCAGATGAATACTGTCGCTCTTGGCTATCATCAGCAAGCCGGTCGTATCTTTGTCGAGACGATGGACAATCCAGGGGCGCACAACGTCGGAACCAGCCGATAGCGCCTCGAAACGGTACATGATAGCATTAACAAGAGTTCCGGTGTGGTGTCCTCGTCCGGGGTGAGTAGCCATCCCGGCAGGTTTGTTGATGACGGCCAGGTACTCATCTTCGTATAACACTTCAATCGGGATATCCTCGGCTACTATATCCTGCACAGTTGGTGGCGGAATAGTCAGGACGATGCGATCATTCTCGCGCGTCTTGTACTTGGCGGGAAGATGTTCGTCGTTGACCAGCACGAGGTCATCATCCATCAGTTTGCGGACCTTGGAGCGACTGAGATTAACTTCGGGATGAGCCCCCAGGTAGCTGTCGAGTCTCTGGCCGGTCTCCGATGAGGCGACCACAATCTCAACAGTACACAGGTGGCTATCAGGAGATTTCATTATTCTGCCGAGACTGCCGCTCCACGAAGAACGGACATCATCTACCTGACGGCACGCTCAAACCCAACCAGAATAGCCTTTGAGGAAATGGCGTAGCCGATTACGAACTCATCGATATTACCCAGTTCGACCAACGGCATGACATTCTTGTATCCAATTCCACGACCACAATATACCGACATCCCGGCCTTGTTGGCCGCTTGCGCCGAACGGTCGATCCTGTCCAACTCCGCCTGGGCATCTTCAAGAGTGCGAGCCTCGGTGTAACCGGCTACAGTAATCAATACGGCGTTCGCTCCGGCTCTGGCGGCTCCGCGAATATCTTCGGGGTCCGGCTCAACCATAAAACAAACATTGGTGCCAACACCATTAAACCGATTGGTGAGATCGGAGAGGTCAATCGACACCGATTTGAAATCGATTGCCGAAACCGGTGCGTTGCTGTCGGCATGGTCGGCCACAAATGTCACCATCCACGGTTTGACCTCAAGCGCCTTCTCAATCATTTCCTCGGTGGGCGGCATCTCGACACTCAGTTTCGTCTTGACCACGCCCTTCAACAGATACAAATCGCGGTCACGGATGTTCTTGCGGTCGCGTCGCAACTGGATAGCGATACCATCGGCTCCAGCCAGTTCGGCCAACACCGCGGCCTGGGCGGGGTCCGGTTCTCCGAGACGACGCATCTCCCGCATCGCGGCCACATAATTTAAGTTTACCGATAGAAGCGGCACGGCTCCTCCTGTCGGTTTAGGTTTACATCGCTTCTTACTTACGAAAGTATCTTATACGTGACCAGATACTCAGTCAATTCAAAAAACTTTTCGGTTGGAAGTTGTTCGGCCCGGATATTCTGAGGAACGTCCAGTCGCTGGAGGATTTCACGCACTATCGCTGGCTTATCGCAAAGATGCGGCACAAG
>DAOUUR010000562.1 GCA_030668045.1 bacterium | reverse complement strand
GAAGAACTGGAAAAGACCGAGGCGTGCCTCAAGGAGTTCCCCCCGGCGGAGATGAGGAAATCAGGTAAGTGGTAGTTTAATTTGTTCCGACAATTTTGTGTATGTTTATGTGGGGGGCAAACAAGGGAATATGGAAAGGAATCAGATGAAGAAGTTGGTTTTGACAATGGTGTTGGTTTTGTTGTGCACATCGGGCATCGTATCTGCGCAGGATGGCGGATTGCACGGAACTATTGATGCAACCTATGTAAGCAGATATATCTGGCGCGGGTATGATGCTTACGGAGACAACCACAGTGCGTTTCAGCCGAGCGTCGATCTGGATCTTTTCGGAACGGGTTTCGGTTTGACTGTGTGGATGTCGCGAGCGAACGGATCGGGCTTTGAGAACAGCGAGTGGCTGACATATACGCCGTACTACAAGGGCGCACTGTTCGTCGATGAGGCCTTTGCGACCTACTTCAAGATTGGTTACACATATTTCAGCTATCCGGATATGTCAAGAGATGGAAGAACCGGCGCCACCGCATTTCCCCCTTCAGGCGCTGCTCAGGAAGTGTTCGGTGCTTTTCAATGGCCCAACCTGCTGCCCGGCGGAATCGTTCCCAGCTATGCGATGTTTGCGTACTGGCCTTCCGAGAGCAAGGCGGCCAACCGCGCCAACGGCGGATGGGCGCATGTATTCGGCCTCAGCAAGGACATAACCCTTCCGGCGATCCTGGATAGTATGCCCGAACAGGTGATACATCTTGGTGCTCACACGGTTTATAACGACAGCGTCGGTCCCGCGGGCAGTAGCGCCGATCACGACTGGTCACATGCGGTGTTCAGTATATCGACGGATTTCGATCTCGGTAACGGGTTGAAACTTGTGCCTGGATTCAATTATCAATCGTCGTGGGACGATTCGATCAACACCTCGGATGAATACTGGACGAGTCTGAGTCTTTCGTACTCGTTCTGATTTATCGATTCGATTTTAGACGTTGGAACAATCAGGGCCGAGACATTGAGTTTCGGCCCTGATTTTTTGCGCCGCCGGTGCAATGAGTGGATGGATTGAGTTGGCAGGATGACAACATTAATGCCGCGAGGATCAGAAATAAGACGGCTGGGTTTCTGTTCATTATTCAGTTCTTATCCAGTTCCTTTTTGATTTGGCCTAACAGGTTTATTGCTTCTATTGGGGTGAGGTTGTTTACGTCTATGTCGGTTAGTTTGTCGAGGATTGATTTATGTTTTTGGATGAAGAGCAGGTCGGTGTCGGGCTGTCTGGTTTTGTGGGGGGTGAGTTTTTCGGTGCGGGCCTCTTTTGCGAATGTGTTTTCCAGGTCGGTGAGGATTTCTGCGCTTCTTTTTGTTATGTCTTTGGGGACGCCGGCGAGTTTGGCTACGTGTATGCCGTAGCTCTTGTCCGTTCCGCCGGGCAGGATTTTGTGGAGGAAGATGACGTCGTCTGCCCATTCGCGGACGGCGACGTTGCAGTTCTTGATATTGGCCAGCAGGTCGGAAAGCTCGGTGAGTTCGTGGTAGTGGGTGGCAAAGAGGGTGCGGCATTTGATCTTGTTTGCGATGTGCTCGGTGATCGCCCAGGCTAAGGACAGGCCGTCGTAGGTGCTCGTGCCCCTGCCGACCTCGTCGAGGATGACGAGCGAGCGGTCGGTGGCGTTGTTGATGATGTTGGCGGTTTCGGTCATCTCGACCATGAACGTGGATTGGCCGCGGAGGAGTTCGTCCGATGCGCCTACGCGGGTGAATATCCGGTCGACGATGCCGATTTCGGCGGAGGCGGCGGGAATAAACGAGCCTGTCTGGGCGAGCAGCACGAGAAGCGCCACCTGCCGGATATAAGTGCTCTTGCCCGCCATGTTTGGGCCGGTGATAATGGCGATATCGCCGCTGCCGTCGCAGAGGCCGACGTCGTTTGCGACGAATTCGCTGCCAAGGGTTTCGGCCAGGACCGGATG
>DAOUUR010000028.1 GCA_030668045.1 bacterium | reverse complement strand
GATGACTCTTAGCTTCTCGGTCACCGCCTGCATGTTCTCATACTGTCCCGACCAGACAATACTGTAGCCGGTCGGAAGGCTCACCGCCGCCTCCACTGTTTTCCTTGCGGTCACGACATAGCTACCGACATCAATATCTTTCAGATCAACAAACACCCATGCAGTAGGTCTGGCGTTCTCAGATTTTATCATAGCTGCGCCCTTGTTGAATCCGAGCTTTGCAATCTGACCCAGCGGAACATTGCCACCACCCGGTATCGGAATCAAAACTCGGCGCATTGCTTCGGGGTTGTCCCGAAGTTCACGCGGGTAGCGAACACTGATGGGGTAGCGTTCACGACCTTCGACTGTCGATGTAAAACTCATACCACCGATTGCAGTCTTGATAACATTCTGGACATCACCTACCGTCAGACCCTGAGCCGCCGCTTTGAAGCGGTCGATATTAATGTCGAGGTAGTTACCTCCGGTGACACGTTCGGCATAAACCGATCTGGTGCCGGGCAGGGGCTTGACGACTGTTTCGATCCGTTGAGCAATCGCGGTCAGGCTATCCAGATCAGGTCCCATTACCTTAATACCGATTGGCGTCTTGATGCCGGTAGCCAGCATGTCAATGCGAGTTTTGATCGGCATCGTCCAGGCGTTGGTAAGACCGGGAAACTGAATGGCAGCGTCCAGTGAATCAACAAGCATCTCCGGAGTCAGTCCGGGACGCCACTGATCTAGCGGTTTGAGCATGATTGTCGTTTCAAGCATCGTCAACGGTGCCGGATCAGTCGCTGTCTGAGCGCGACCCGCTTTGCCGAACACTCGCTCGACTTCGGGAAATGTTTTGATAATGCGGTCGGTCTGTTGAAGCAATTCCCTCGCCTTGCCGACAGAGATACCCGGTAGAGTTGTCGGCATGTAGAGGAGGTCACCTTCGTACAACGGCGGCATAAACTCAGACCCGATACGATTGAGCGGGATGTATGTCACCGCTATCATTGCGATCGTTGCAAGGATGACAACCAGTTTGTACCTGAGGACAAAACGAATGATCGGTCGATACAACGCGATGCTTACCCGGGAGATCGGATTGCGGCTCTCAGGTCGTATCTTTCCTCTCATAAAAAGTGCAATGAGTGCCGGTATCAATGTGATTGATAAAATGGCAGAGGCAGCCATTGCAAAAGTCTTAGTGTAGGCGAGAGGTTTGAACAAGCGTCCTGACTGACCTTCAAGCACCAATACCGGCAGGAAAGATACCGTAATGATCAACAGCGAAAAGAACAACGCCGGGCCGACTTCACGGGCTGAATCAAGTATGATCTGAAGACGCGGTTTCTTGCCGGTATCGCGCTCCAGATGTTTGTGGGCATTCTCCACCATAACCAGTGAGGCATCAACCATAACACCAATAGCGATGGCGATTCCTCCCAGCGACATGATGTTGGCGTTGATGCCCAGCAAGTGCATGGCCAGCAGCGATAAGAAGACTCCGGTGGGCAGTGTTATCACGGCGATCAATGTAGAACGAACGTGCAGAAGGAATAGAAGCGTGATCAACATGACAACGATCATTTCCTTGACAAGTGTACCGCGCAGGTTACCGACAGCAGCGTCGATCAATTGGGAGCGATCATAGACAGGAACGATAGCCACACCGTCGGGGAGACCGGCAGAAAGTTCGGACAGTTTCTGCTTCACTTGTTCGATCACTTCGCGGGCGTTGTCGCCCCAGCGCATGACGATGATGCCACCGACAGTCTCGCCCTCGCCGTTAAGTTCGGCAACGCCACGTCGAATCTCCGGGCCAAACTGAATGTTGGCTACCGATGATAACAAAACAGGCGGGCCATCTTTGGGCGAATGCACCGGAATGTTTCGCAAATCTTCCAGATCGCCTATGTACGCCTGACTGCGCACCATGAATTCGGTCTCGGCCAATTCCAGAAGCCGACCGCCAACCGCGCCGGTCGATTTCTTGACAGCCATGATGACATGCCCCAGCGGGATACCATAGAACTCAAGCTTGCGAGGGTCAACTTCAATCTGATACTGACGCACAAAGCCACCCACTGAAGCGACTTCCGACACGCCGGACACAGAAGAAAGTTCGTATTTCAAAAACCAATCCTGTATTGAGCGAAGTTCCGCAAGGTCATGCTGATTGGTATTGTCAACCAGAGCATACTGATAAACCCAGCCAACGCCGGTGGCATCGGGACCGAGTTGCGGTGATACATCTTTTGGAAGTCGGCCCGATACCTGTGAGAGGTATTCAAGTACGCGGCTTCGTGCCCAATAGATATCGGTGCCGTCTTCAAAGATCACATAGACAAACGATAACCCGAAATATGAAAAGCCCCGTACGGTCTTAGCCTTCGGTACCGCCAGAAGTGCAGTGGACAGGGGATAGGTTACCTGATCTTCGACAACCTGCGGAGGTTGACCGGCGTATTCGGTCTGGACAATGATTTGGACATCGGAAAGATCGGGGATAGCATCAACAGCGATTTCACCGGCGGCATATATACCGGCCAACAGCAAGACGGTCGTAATCGCCAGAACCATCCAGCGGTTGTTAATTGAGTATTGGATAATCTTACTGGTCATGATTATCCTCCGGCTGGTACCTGACCAGATTCATACCACAGACATCGCAGATACCCTTGTGATCCTTAACCTGTCCGCATTCTTTCATAGGGCAGACATAAACCTGCCGATTGTCAGTCTCACCAAGAGGAACCAGTTTCATCCCGCACTCAGAACAATCCCCCTCACCGTACTGCAAGACATTGTAATGCGATGGCATCGGACAAGTGTGGATGTCGTGACCACCGGTGGCGACAAACTCGTCATGGTCAGGTTCGGGCGAGGGATGTTGATCGTGATTGCCACTGTGGCCGCCACCATGATTGTGTTCGGCCATTGATCCCTCGGCAAGGGCTTCGCTGAGGCGTGATTCACTGTCAATGAGAAACTGGCCTGATGTTACCACCAGTTCGTTCTCCAAAAGGCCTGATAGGATGGCGATATTATCATCATCTCCCACCGCACCTGTCACAATTACTCTGGGTTCATAGACACCGTCACCCGAGGCAACATATGCCATCTGCCGTACACCCGAGTTTATTACCGCCGACCGTGGGACGATCAGATGATCGCCTTTGATAACCGACTCTACCGAAACCTCGGCATACATCTCCGGCATCAGTTGAAAGTCACCGTTGTCAATGTCGAGGCGTATTTCTACCTGGCCGTGAGTATCGAGAAACGGAGACACGTATGAAATCGTTGAGTTAATTTCCCGGGCATCAGTATTCGGTAGCAACACTGTGGCTTTCTGGCCCACATGAACGAACGGATTGTCCTGCTCATAAACATGCGCTACCACCCACACTGATGAGAGATCAGTGATCTCGTACAGTTCGGCTCCTGATTTGAGATGGTCACCCTGGGCAACATTTTTTGAAATCACAACGCCGCCGAACGGTGCGCGGATCGTCATGGTGCGCGTGATCTCGCCTGAAGATTCCAAACGCTCGATCTGATCTTCGGAGATGTCCCAGTTGGCCAATCGACGGCGGCTGGCTTTAACAAGGTCAGCGGTAGCTTCGCCGGATTTGACTGCTATCAGATATTCTTGCTGGGCAGCCACAAGAGCGTGGGAGTACAGTTCCAGAAGCGGTTGTCCCTTTCGAACTATTTCGCCTTCATGGTCAACCATGAGCCGTTCCACCCAACCATCGATCTTGAGATTAACGGTGTGCCTGTTTGGTTCAGCGATAGCGACCTTTCCGAACGCATGCACCTTCCGTTTGAGCGTTCCGTACTTAACCGGTACCGTCAGAAGGCCCATGTTCTGTTTTGTAACCGGATCGATCGTAACCGACCCTGCCGCTCCGGTACCTGTTTTTTTGGGTGTCAGTTTCATTTCGCAGATGGGACAGTATCCCGGTTCGTCGGAGATGATTTCCGGGTGCATGCCGCAGGTGTACTGCTGGGTTTCGGCAGCTTCACTGGAGGGCAGTTGAGCTTCGCCCTGCGGTAAGATGAGATACGCGCCACCGAATCCCACGACCAGGGCTGCTATTGCGATTATTGCTATCTTCATTTTATCACCTCATGAGAATTGGCAACCAGTTGACGAAGGGCTGCCGTCTGCTGATGGTACTGTTTGTGAAGTTCCAGTCTTTCCAACTCGACATTCATAACTTCCAGCTGGGCCGAGAGGAAACCGTTGAAATCAACCTGGCCGACTTCGTAGGCAACCTGTGCCGCTTCGCCGGTTGCTTGTGCCTGAGGAAGAATTGCCCGATCGTATTGCTCGGACCGTTCTCGCAACGACTGCAAGGTTAACTCAATATCGGCAACCTGTCGCTCGATGCTGTTGATCATCGCGCGTTCATTGGCCTGTGCCGCCAGATACGATTGTCTTGCGGCTCTTGTTTGATTCTTCTGACGAGCAAAAAACCAGACCGGCAAATTCAACCCCACTTTGAACGAAAGGAAATCTTCGCCGGAGACTGCATCCATTGGCATGTCCTTGCGAATCTTATAGTCAACTCCAACCGTCAGGTTGGGCCAATAATCGGACTTTGCAAGGTCCAGCTTTCGTTTCGCCAAGGCGGAACCAACCGATGCTCTGGCGAGAACCGGGTTAGAGAACTCAGTTGGAACTGCGACATTCTCCTGCGGAATCACCGGGAGCACTGGCTCAAGTGCAGCGCTGAATGCTCGGGGATTGTCGGTTAGTTGGGCAAGCCGGAGCAGGGCCGAGGTAGATTTCTGTCGCGCCATCAGGATTCGGTTTTCGATTCGCGTCCGGGATGTTTCAGAGCGAAGAACATCCTGCAACGAGCCACCGCTATGGGAGTATCTCGTCTGCGCGACCTCAATAATATTTTCAACCAGCTGCTGGCTCTCGGTGAGAACTATTTCGATCAGCGTCCAGTAAGAGTAGTCGTAATAATAATGTGTCACCTGCCGAACGATATTGTCCCGCCGAGCCGCCAGGTCCACAGCCTTAATGTCAACATGCAGACGAGCTATGTCTGCTTTGGCCGATAGTTTACCCGGCCACGGAATCAGCTGGGACAGTCCAAGTGAGAGACTGCTCATCGGGGTCTCATCAAGACTGAGCGATGTTCGCGGAAGATTCAACACTGCCGCCGAAAGCATCGGGTCAGGGAGCCAACCGGCGTACTCGGCCCGATTGTAAGCGGCGATACGTTTGTAATCGGCTGCCTGAATCGTTGGATTTCGTTCCAGTGCAATCTGGATCAACGAATCAAGGGCGTGATTCTCACTGATATCATCAGCCCAGCCTGCTGGTGTCAGTAACAGGCAAGCCAGAAAACAGATTATGGTATTCTTATCCACTACTTAGACTCCACTTTTGGTTGGAGGTTTTGTCAATGGGGCACAGTTTACCCCTGATAACGGTCTAAGAGTAGATAATCAGATGAGATAAGATGCGTTCAGAAGGTAGAGAGGCGGCCCATGAGCCGATTGCTGGCTCGTCCGGGTCGCTTGTAACAGTTCTGTCTCGACCACCGTGACAGGTGGTGTTGCTGAAGTTACGACAGCGATTGTAACCAACTTAACAGTTGGAGTCAAACCCGCTTCAATTGGAACTTCCGTTTCGGTCATTGGTGCCGAAACGCTGCAGCAGCATGAACTCTCCAGGACGGGCGCTTCGCACTGCGAAGTCTCTGCCTCGACCTCCCCGCAGCTACAACCACAGCAACATGACTCAGCATGACTGCTGCCCACATAATTCAACTGGCAAGCCTGCAAACAAGGCACTGCCGGTAGAATCAAGGCGACTATCAAAACCAGGACAAATCTGAATCTGTTCATAAGTCGGTACATATCTAACTGTCGTCAAAACGGTTCTGTCTTTGTAACAACTGCTTTTAACTCTGGTTCCAAGTCTATTACCGGGTGGCCTAATGCCGTGTCGTTAAGTTGATTACCGCCGCCACAGTCTTCTTGACAGAACCACAATTTCTCCGGGTTTCAATTTGGGTTGCAGGCTGATGACAAAGAGCACACTTTTGTCTCTTGCAATTTTCTTGCCAATGGGCTTACTATTGACCCATGGATGCCCTGGAACTTCTTCATAATTGTTACCTCTGCAGGGACCTTGACCAGAAGGAACTGGAGGCGCTGGAACAGATCGTCGCCATTCGGAAAATCAACAAGGGGGAAGTGCTATTTTTTCAAGGTGACCCGGCTACAGGTTTCTATTTGCTCCTGAGCGGATCTGTTCGCGTGTACAAGGCCTCTGCTGAAGGTAAAGAGTACACCCTTCACCATATTAAGTCCGGTCAGATGTTTGCCGAGGCGGCTGTGTTTGAAGGGAAGACTTTTCCTGCCAATGCCGTGGCTACAGTCGAATCTACGGTCGCGTTTTTCCCCAAGGAGCGGTTTGTCAAGTTAATAGGTGAATCTCCTCAGATGTCGCTGAAGATGATCGCTGCCCTTTCAGGTTTTGTACGCGAGTTCAACCAGCAGATTGAGGACCTCTCGCTTCGGGAAGTCCCCGCCCGCCTTGCTTCTCATTTGTTGAGAAAAGCCGAACAGATCGACTCCCACCAGTTTATTCTCGATACTTCCAAGACCGAACTGGCCCGCTCGCTGGGGACAATCAGCGAGACCTTGTCTCGAAATCTCAAGAAACTGCGCAATCTGGGAGTAGTTGAGGTCGATGGGAAGAATATCACTATTCTTGATCCCGAACGTCTGCAAGCCATTGCCGATGGTGAGAAAATCTGACGTACTTGACCTAAATCAAGGCCTGATACAGTCCATGTTCCGATCTTCAGATGGAGAATAACCAATAACGCCTCAGTTACGAGAGGGCAAAGGTTTCATGTCTATCAGGAAAATTATCCAGATCAATGAAGAAAAATGTGACGGTTGTGGAGATTGTATATCGGCCTGTGCCGAGGGCGCGATTCAAATAATCGGCGGAAAAGCCAAAGTCGTCAATGATTCCTACTGTGACGGACTGGGTGCCTGTCTTGGCAAATGCCCACAGGGTGCGATCACGATAATTGAACGGGAAGCGACGGCATTCGACCAGGCAGCGGTTCAGAAGCATCTGGCTCAACAGAAACGAATAACGCTGCCCGTTCACCCGGTGGGTGGTGGTTGCCCCGGCTCGGCGATGCAGCAGATTGACAGAGAGAGCACTGCCGGTGTTCATACTGAGTCACGCCCCGCGGTCTCCTCACAACTTGGCCATTGGCCGGTCCAATTGATGCTTATCCCGCCCCACGCGCCGTTTCTGGCCAATGCGGATATTCTCATATGCGCCGACTGTGTACCATTTGCTCTCCCCGATTTCCACTCTCGGTATCTGACCGGACGAGCGGTGCTGGTTGGCTGCCCCAAGCTCGATAATCTGAATCACTACGCTGAAAAGATGAAAGCGATCTTTGCAGCGGCATCTCCACGCTCAATCATGGTTCTCAAGATGGAAGTCCCATGCTGCAGTGGCATCGCGCAGGTGGTTCTCCAGGCCCGCAACGAAGTAGCGCCCGATGTTCCAATCGAAGTACTCACGATTGGAGTTCGTGGTGAGATTGAATGCGAGCCGGCACGGATACGATAAACTGAATGCAGAAGACCGCCTTCAATACAGACAGGAAAGACCGATCAGCCGGCAACGGACTGGACAAGAAGCAGGTTGCGCCCAACTTGCGTCTGTGGGTACAGGCCGCATTTACAGCTCTGTGTGTCTGGATCGGAGTAGAGTTCTATTACTTCACAAAGTTCCTGGAAACAGGTGGTACCGCCGGTTCATCGTATCGTCCACCCGGCGTCGAAGGGTTTCTTCCTATTAGTTCGCTAATGAGTCACTACTACTTCCTTCTAACAGGTGAAATCCATCCTGTACACCCGGCAGGCCTGTTTATTTTACTGGCAGTCTTGACTGTTTCGTTTGTCGTTGGAAAATCATTCTGTTCATGGTTGTGTCCAGTTGGTCTTCTCTCGGAAATCCTGGGCGACCTTGGTGATAAACTGCTGAAACATCGGATCAAACTCCCCCGCTGGCTCGACTATCCGCTCCGAAGTGTAAAGTATCTGTTACTGGGGTTCTTCGTCTATTCAATATTCTTCCTTATGACTGCCGCCTCCTTGCGGATTTTTCTGGATAGTCCGTACAATGTTGTGGCTGACATCAAGATGTACTATTTCTTTGCCGACATCAGTCAGTTCTCCCTGATTGTAATCTCTATTCTCTTTTTCCTGTCAATTCCGATTCGCAACTTCTGGTGTCGCTACCTCTGTCCCTATGGTGCCCTCTTGGGAGTTCTGTCGTTGCTAAGCTTGACCAAGATCAGGCGCAACATGGCCGAGTGCACTAACTGCGGCGAGTGTAGTCAAGTCTGTCCATCGTTTATTACTGTTGACAGTTGTAAGACTGTTCGCTCCGATGAATGCACCTCCTGCCTCAAATGTATCGATTCCTGCGCAGTTGCCGGAGCCTTGAAGCTTGAGCCGATCAAGACAAAGCGGACAATCGGTAAGAAGACAGTGGCCATCGGAATAGTCACCATTTTCGTATTGATAACTGGCCTCGGTATGGTCACGGGCAACTGGCAGAACAGTATTACCATTGATGAATATCTGCGCCACCAGAAGAATAAGTATGAGTACGGGCATCCAACAGGTGCGACGGATATCTCAGAGATGAATCGCGAGGCGGACAAAAAATAATATTGACAGCATTGATCCAAATACGACATTATTAGCTAAGTTCACGAAACCAAAGGAGAGGAACGATGAAGAGAATCACGTGTCTGGCATTGGTGTTGGTGTTTGCTGTTTCTGCCCAGATCGGTGTGGCGGCAGTAGAGGCTGAGGTCGCCGGTAAATGCATGACTTGTCATAAGGATAAATCCCCAGGTCTTTACAATCAGTGGTTTATGTCGCAGCACGCCAATCATAAAGTGACTTGCATTGATTGTCATGGGGCAAAAAAAGGTGAGCCTGATGCCTATATGCATGAAGGTGGTCTAATTGCCACATTGGTAACGCCAAAAGATTGCGGCAAGTGTCATGAAAAAGAAGCCCACCAGGTGGAAACCTCTTATCACGCCACAGCGGGCGAAATTCTCGATTCAAAGGATGCCTACCTGGCCCATGTTGCCGGTGGTGAACCGGTGGCAGTTACCGGATGCGAGAGCTGCCATGGGTGCAAAGTAGAAATAGACAAGAATTCGCCTAACATGTTGTCAAAGAAAAGTTGGCCCAATTCGGGGATTGGCAGGCTGAATCCCGATGGTTCCAAGGGAAGTTGTACTGCCTGTCATACCCGACACTCATTCTCAATAGCTCAGGCTCGTCAACCGGAAGCCTGTTCCAAGTGTCACCTTGGCCCCGATCATCCTCAAAAGGAAGTATTTGAGGCATCAAAACATGGCAATGCCTACTACACAAACATTAACAAGATGAACCTCGATTCTCCCGAGTGGGTTGTTGGCATTGACTATTTCATGGCGCCTACTTGTGCAACATGCCACATGTCAGCAGCAACTGATATGAAAACAACCCATGATGTTGGGGAGAGAATCAGCTGGACCCTGCGTCCACCTATATCCAAGTTCAAAGATAACTGGCAGCAAAAGCGTGCAAACATGGAGAAGGTTTGTGTGACTTGCCACGGTAAGACTTTCGCTGATAACCACTACTATCAGCTCGACGCGCTGGTCAAACTGTACAATGATAAATTCGCCAAACCAGCCACAGATATAATCAAGCTGGTACAGGAAAAGAATCTCCTTGAAAATCCAGCCAGTTTCTCCAACAAAATTGAATGGGTTTACTGGGAGCTATGGCATCATGAAGGGCGACGCGCCCGCCACGGTGCCGCTATGATGGGGCCTGACTACACATGGTGGCACGGCATCTACGACGTAGCTCAGCATTTCTACTTCAAGATGCTGCCGGAAGCTCGGAAGTTTAACGATCCCGACGTTAACGCATACATTGACAATATGATTGCGAATGATCCCATGCATTCCTGGCTGGCTACAGATACCAAGACTCTGAAGGAGAATATCCGCTCAGGCAAGATGCAACAAACCTACCAGGGTCTGTTCGAGCAGAACTAGGAGGGCGTCTTGTATACAAGATACCTCAACTTCATTCGAGGCGTAGCGACCAACTGGTGGGGACGTCTCGGTGTCATTGTCACCACTTCCTCATTCGTGTGCATGGTGGCGATAGAACTGGCCCGCCTGCTTGGCTTGGTCACCAGTTCCTATGCCGGCCTGATCAGCTATATGCTGTTTCCAGCCCTGTTCGTCATCGGGTTGTTCATGATTCCCGTAGGCTGGCGACAGCTCAAGAAGTCCTCTCGAAAGAGTACTGCCGAGCTACTCGAGACGCAGTTCGGTAAAGACGATAGTCGTGGAGACTTCTCCGGAGCGCGTCTGTTTCGCATGATCTCGATCCTGACTATTGTCAACATCGTCTTTCTGGCGATTGTTGGCTCACGTATGCTCGCTTTTATGGATACAGCAGAATTCTGCGGAACTGCCTGTCACAGTGTAATGAATCCAGAGTGGGTTACATACCGGCAGTCACCTCATTCCCGCGTAGCCTGTGTTGAGTGCCACGTGGGTGAAGGTGCTGGGTCGCTGATTGACAGCAAACTCAATGGAATGTGGCAGATGGTTTCGGTGACGTTTGATCTTCTCGAACGGCCGATTCCTACGCCTGTGCACCAGTTGCGACCGGCTCGGGAAACCTGTGAGAAATGCCATTGGCCTGAGAAGTTCTATGGTAACCGTATCAAGAGAATAGTACGCTACGATACGGACGAAGCATCTACTCCGAAATACACAACCTTGAGTCTCAAGGTTGATATCGGAGACCAGGCCAATCAACACGGTATCCACTGGCATGTTGCAGAGGAAAACGAAGTTCGTTATTCCTCCCTTGATGACGAGCGAGAGAGCATGGTCTGGGTTGAGTTGAAACAGTCTGATGGAAGTATCAAACGGTACACGAATCGAGAGTTGATCGATTCCGGTTCCGAACGAGAGGAGATACGGCAACTGGACTGTGTCGACTGTCACAATCGCGCAACACATATCTACGAAATAGCCCTTCACGCAATCGATAAACGCATCCAACTTGGACAGATGGAACGGTCATTGCCCTTCCTCAAACGGGAGGCGGTGGGTGCAATCACTGCGAACTACCCCAGCAAGGAAGCGGCTATGGACGGAATAGCTAATCACATGCACGGTTTCTATCGTCGCAATTTCCCGGACATTGCCAACAACAAGATGGCACTGATCAATTCTACCGTTGCTGTTTTGCAGCAGATACACAGCCGAAACATCCACCCTGAGATGAACATCACCTGGGACACCTACCCCAACCATATTGGTCATGCCAACAACAAGGGTTGCTTCCGTTGTCATAACTCCAATCTGGTTGATCAGGAAGGTAAGAGCATTACATACGATTGCTCGTACTGTCATTCTATTCTTGCGTATGACAGTGATGAGCCTTTCCGTTTCCTGCAGACCGCTGACACAACGTCACTGGACTACCAGATGCATCGATACTTGCAAGAGGAGTTCTTGAACTCTTCAAAAACTGGTCATTGATGTTGAATGCCTGCCGGTAGGCTCTGAAAATCGGGAAAAAACAGCGGTTCGAGAGAAATCTCGGACCGTTTCTTTGTTGCCTGGGTGGTCGCCTTTCTCGCTTCGGGCGAGGCCGACATGATCTGCGGCGAATTCGTCGTGGATGACGGTGGCCGTGGAATCATGGGCTAAACGACACTGATCCGGTCTTGTCTATTAGCTTGACCGACACTCTACAATTCCAGCGATCGTCGCGGCGTGTCGGAACAACGCATGATCCATATCGGGGTGAGTCGGCTTGAATCT
>DAOUUR010000537.1 GCA_030668045.1 bacterium | reverse complement strand
GCATAGCCGCATACATTGGATTTTTCATATGTGCGTGGGCTTTTTTTTGATCGCTACAAGCGGCTGCTTTATGTTGGCGCCGCTGGCTGTCGATCGACCCATGGGGGTCGCATCCGATCGCGGAGGGGTAGGGGAAGCACCAGTCCAGATGGGCGAGAAGCAAGCGGGAAAGCAAGAACAAGGAGATCAGAGATCCGTCACACGGGCGCAACTCCATGCTGAGTTGATGGACTTTGCCGACCGTTTCGCCAGTAGCGTGGCGACATATGCCTCTGAGTTCGAAAATCAACTCCCCTCACCGCAAGCACGCCTCACCGCATCCAGGTTGAGGTTCTACCCCCTCGCATCGGCTTTTGAAATTGCGGCCGGCCCAGACCCCGGTGTTGCACTGTTGGACATGGTAGTGCTTGTGACGCTCGGTCGAATCGTCTGGGAGGAGCACTGGCGGCCGCTGGTTTTCGGCGATCCGGCTGAAATCATGGTCAAGGATTTGCAAAAGCTCGAGGCGGATATATGGTCGATCGCCGAGAGGGTGCTCACGCAGGAGGAGCAGGAGGAGCTTCGCGCGTTGATTCTGGAATGGCGGCAGAAGAACCCGGAGGAGATAAACGTGAATTTTGTTCGCTTCAATGACTTTGGCATGTTGCAACCGGATTCAGCACTGGTCCGCGCAAGCCGCGCGGGCGGCTTTTTCCCCGAAGTAGCCGAGGCAGCACGTGCGACAGATGAGATCCGCCTGCTTGGGGACCGGGCCATGTACATGGTCAGTAGAATGCAGGTGCTTTCAAGCCTTCAGGTGAATCTGGCGTACACGGAGGTGGCCAGTCAACCTGAAGTGGTGCAAGCCCTGTCTGACACCACCAAATTTGTGGACATATCCAATCGTTTCGCTGCATTTATGGAGCAATTGCCCGCACAGATCGCCACGGAACGCAGTGCCGCGATCAAACAGTTTGCCGGTGAACTATCCAAAGAGCGAAAAAACCTGATGGAAGACTTCTTCTCAGAGGAAAAGCGTCTGAAGGGTCTTTTTGTTGAAGTGCAACAGATGCTGCAAATGGGAAACGAGCTTGCGCAGCGGATCAGTACAACGGTAAGTTCGGTCGACCAACTGACGGCACGGTTCGACTTGGGTTCTCGCCAAGAAAGTGCAAAGCCTTTTGACATAAGAGATTATCATCAGATCTTGTCGGAATTCGCCATCACCGTAAAGCAGCTCAATAGTTTGGTCGGTTCGGTCGACGAATTGTTGGCCTCTCCGAAATTGGAAACGCCCCTGCCGGTGGTGTTCAAACTTACCGACCGGATGGAGAGTCTGGGTGAAACATGGATGAAGGAAGCCTTTATTCTGGGTGGGGCGCTGATTCTGTTCTTTTTCATCACACTGTTTGTGTACCGGATCGTCTCGCAGCGGATCATGGCGTCACGCAAAGGTCAAGTCATTGCTGCGATATTGTTGGTGGCTGCTTCTGCTTGTATCTACGGTTACAATGTGGTATCGGATGCGGCCTCTTCGCGCACCGTGGGAACGGTTTCTGACCAAGGTGAAACGGAGAGTCACGATAATGGTGTTTTCAAGGTAATGGTCACCCCGAAAAAGCCTTTCTCGAACCCAACCATCCAGCAAGAGTTTCCCGTGAGAGATGAAACCCGATTTGAGCTTAAGGGCCCGGATGGGCTTCACTTGGTCAATGATTCTTCTGTCGAACTTGCTGCGATCTCTGCTTTGCACGACGTCCCGTCAATACCTGCCCCAAGCTCGATTTCAGCTTCAAAACCGAAACCTCATGATTCGACGGCACAAGTTATCAAAGGAGGAAGCGGAACTCCCGAACGGCCTATGCACCAAAGCGTGCCCGAATCACGTATCTCAACGGTTTCCTTCAGCATACATTTCGAGTCATATCGTAATCCGAATTTGGCAAAGGAACGTGTGTTAGTTCTCAAATCTCTTGGTTTGGAGGCTTTTAGCCGCCGTGTGGATCTGCCGGGAAAGGGCATATTTCACCGGGTCCTTGTTGGAACCTTTGAAAATCGAATGAAGGCCACAGATTACCAGGTTTATCTGAAAAAGGCGTTAAGTCTGGGCGAAAGTCGTATCATATCTGCT
>DAOUUR010000585.1 GCA_030668045.1 bacterium | reverse complement strand
CGCTGAGAGACACCTCGGGAAAGACTGCGAAATCTGCACCGCCATCGGCGGCTTGTTTAAGGTATGATGCGGTCATCTCCAGATTGTCTGCGGGATGCCCGGTCACTAACGGACAACACTGTACCGCCGCAATCCTGAAATCTTTCACCTACCCATGTCTTTCGGCTCATGAGATCCTTGATCTAATGTTTCTTCCGGGATCGAGTTGCCGAAGTAAACAGTCCGTGACGGGAAGGCGATTGACAAACCCATGTTTTTGAGCGTCCGCATGATAGCTAAATTTACCCGCTCTTTGGTCTCCGTGTAGTCGGCAAAAGAAACTGCCTTCGTAAAGTAGTACACGAGGATATTGAGGCTGGAGTCACCAAAGTCCGTGAATCGGACAACGATGAATTTCTGATCCACCCCTTCGTCATT
Organism: bacterium; assembly: GCA_030668045.1. Classification (GTDB taxonomy): domain Bacteria; phylum Zixibacteria; class MSB-5A5; order GN15; family FEB-12; genus DAOUUR01. The sequence continues at coordinate 1,397 of DAOUUR010000585.1, read as the reverse complement.
TACCAGGATGTCGCGTATAGCACTAACAGCCTGTTCCATCTGCTCGGCATTGGTTTCATAAGTCACGCCCACAGTCTGCATAACACGCCGCTTGGGCATCTTGGACCAGTTATCAATTGTGGTATTGGCCACAGTCTTGTTCGGGATCGAGACAAGCGTTGCAGGCCACGTGCGGACCCGCGTTGAGCGAAAACCGATGCTTTCTACCGTACCTTCAACATCGCTCAACTTGATCCAGTCCCCTACCGCAAACGGCCTGTCCAGAAAAATGACGATGGAGCCGAAAAAATTCGCCAGCGTATCCTGAAGTGCCAGAGCGACCGCGAGACCGCCGAGACCGAGCCCCGCAATGAGACTCGAAACGCTGTAGCCAAGCAGCTGCACGACCCACACGAAGCCGATGGCGCCAATGGTTAGCTTTAGAGCTTTGCGTATAAGCGGAACTAATTGGTCATCAAGTTTCGATTCGGTTCGCTGGGCCATTTGGGTCAGGTGGTCGACAAGCACATCCACGCACCGATAGAGGAACCATATAAGACCAACCCCGAGAAGAACGCTCAGCACGTTGAAGACAAAGCCTCGCACGTTCGGTTCTGTCGGCAGAGGGAGGACCGAGAAAGCAGCAGCAAAACCCGCCAGCGGGAAAAGCCACCCCACCGGCCTGCTCGCGGCACCTGCCAACAGGTTATCAAACTCCCAAGGCGTCTTCTCGAACAGCGGAACAACTTTCTTATCGAAAACAATGTCCGAAATCTTTTTGAGCACCAGGCCGCCGAGTATGAAAGCAAACGCCGCGACTATCTGCCAAACGGCAAACCCCAAAAGCTCATATCGAGCCCATACAGGAATATAGGATGAGATATTCATCGCGCCCTCCAAGAAATCAATTTATTGGTTTTGTTATCGGCAATCATCGCTTATTTCCCCGGGTCCCATCGGCCGACAAGTTTTTCAAAGCAAAGATCAGGGAACTGTTCCTTGAAAATACTATAATACCACAATTCCTTGGGGGAATTGAGATAGTATCCACCGGCGGTATTCCTTGATTCCTCGTTGAAATCGCTTTCTTCGATTCGTTCTTTCGCAATATCGTCCATCAGATTGTCCGTGCCTGTTCCCGCGGAGAACCGCAGTTTCTTTCGGCTATATATCTTCTCGGGCAGAAGATCCTTGAATGCTTCACGTAGAATCCATTTTTCTATGAATGTGCCGTTACCTGCATCATGAATTTTCCATTGAACAGGAATCTGCGAAGCAAATGCGATCACTTCAGTGTCTAAGAACGGCGTGCGGTAATTGATGGAATTCCCCATCATGGCGCGGTCCAGACGCTGTACTGCCGTGTTGTACGCGATGTCTATCAGCTTCTTCATCATGTGAAGCCGTTCGGTCTCCGT
>DAOUUR010000189.1 GCA_030668045.1 bacterium | reverse complement strand
TAGATACCGTCTTGCAGGTGCCAACCTACCTCCGCATCGCAGCATTCAAGAAGAGCATCTCATTTTCACATACAATCGATCACATCGCACGGCTATCGGAGAAGGCTCGCCGCGAAGGAGTCCTCGGGCTTGAAGGTCTGCTTAAGGAGATCGTCAATCCATTCTTCAACAAAGCCGTCAGGTTGGTCATTGATGGTACCGAGATTACAGCACTGCGAGATATACTCGAAACAGAAATATCGTACCTTGAAGAACGCCACAAACGCGGCATCGTGTTTTTTCAGAAGGCCGGTGGTTTTGCCCCGACGATGGGCATCCTCGGCACCGTGTTGGGGCTGATTCATGCTCTTGGCAATACATCCGATGCTACCGTGATGGCCGGTAATATCGCAAGCGCCTTTATTGCTACCCTCTGGGTAATCGGCACCGCCAATCTTATCTTTCTGCCAATATCAGATAAGTTACGACAGCGACACGATGATGAAATCGCGCATCTCGAACTGATTATGGAAGGGATTGTGGCCCTGCAGTCGGGTGAGAATCCCCGATATATCAGGATGCGTCTGCAATCGTTTGTACCACCGGGATTCCGCGACGATGAGGTGTGATCTTGCGTCGCCGTCGAAAAAAAATTGACAGTTCCGAAAATCTTGATCGCTGGCTATTGACCTACGCCGATTTGATCACGCTCCTTCTCGCTTTCTTTGTGGTGATGTATTCGATGTCGCAGGTCGATGCCAAAAAATTCGGGAAGATTTCCGAGGCTTTGCATGGCATTCTCAAAGGAGGGAAGAGCGTCCTTCGCCACGAAGTCCCCGAACTACAATCAAAAGGTCATGGCCTGCTCAAGCTGGGCGACTTGCGGATGATCAACTTGAAAATCCAGGAGAAGTTCAAGTCAATTGGCCGTGAAGAAGAAGTCCAGACCGAGATAACCGAGCGTGGCCTTGTGGTTCATATCATGGAATCGGCACTGTTTCAGGAAGGCTCCTCCGACCTGCAGTCGCGGTCGATGGAAGTGCTCGATCTGATCTACCAGCAGATAGCCAATAAACCAAATCATGTTCGCATCGAAGGTCACACCGACGACCGCCCGATTAGCACTCCAACCTTCCCGTCGAACTGGGAACTGTCAGCCGCGCGGGCGACTGCCGTTGTCCGCTATTACGTCGAGAATTATCAAATTGATCCCGGCAAGATATCGGCTCTCGGCTACGGCGCCTACCGTCCCACCAAACCGAACAACTCAATCGAAAACCGGGCCCGCAACCGTCGCATTGATGTCGTGCTGCTGACGATGGAACTCTCGTTGACCGAACCATCTTCGCAACTGGCCGAACTGGCTTCAAATTAGAAATAAACTTCTCTTCCAATCGGAAAACATTTCCATTGTACCGGTGCAATTGCATTGGCCCACATCGCGTTGATCCATCCTAACAGCCTGTATCTCAATCACATAGAAGCGACTTGTCGCTTTTGGCATTGGCCTTGCTTTAGCCTGGACTGAGAAATAGTAAACTGTGAGATATTATGGAAAACAAACTGTCAAAGTTCGTGTTCGACCAGGTCAAGATCCCACAATTCAGGAAATATCTGGACCTGACCTCAATGCGTCACCGGATCACCAGCGGCAACATCGCCAATGTTGCTACTCCTGGTTACAAAGCCCGTTCGATTGATTTCCAGTCAGAGTTTGCCAAGATGACCAAATCAGGCAACAAGCTGGCCGGATTCACAACGAACCAGAATCACATCGCGCTTGGCAACCACCAGGCCCGACCGCCGAAAGTTGAACAGGCCAGAGTTGGCGATGGTGAGATCAATTCAGTGGATATTGACAAAGAGATGGCCGGATTGGCACAGAACGAACTCCGGTTTACAATCGCAGCCAAGTTGCTGCAATTGAAATTTGCCGGGTTACGAAAAGCGATCACAAGCAAGTAAGGATTGAGACATGGCTGGAGGTATTCTAAACGCAATTGAGGTCTCAGCGCGCGGATTGACGGTTCAGCGAGCCAAGATGAATGTGGCTGCCGAGAACCTCGCTAACGCTGAAACGACGCAGACCGAAGAGGGCGGACCGTACCAGCGACAACGCGTGCTGGTCAAGGAAGACAAAACCAAAGCCACCTTCAACTCCCACATGGAAAAAGCGAGGGTCCGGCTGGCTTCCACCGACGGTCGCCATATGTCGGGTCGCACCAGGCAGGCAGGAGAGAAGATTGCTCTGTCCAACACCGAAATGAATGTGGTTCAAGACCCCGAATCCAGCCACCGACTGGTGCATGATCCATCGCATCCACAGGCCGATGAAGACGGTTATGTCAGGATGCCGGATATTGAGATTGTCAATGAAATGGTCGATATGATGTCCGCCACGAGGGCATATGAAGCCAACACAGTAGCTATCGCTTCGGCCAAACAAATGGTCAAAGACACAATGGAAATATAGAGCTTAAAAGGATAAGACGATGAAAATCAATCCGATTGGCATTAACTCATATCAACAGACAACAGGGCAGGAATCTGCTCGCAAGCAGACGGCTGGCAGCAGCAAAGATGCCGCCCCCACGGACAGCACGAAACTGCTCATACCGCCGCAGTCAGAATCGCAATCATCGCGGGTGTCGGTAAAGATCAGCAAAGGCAACTACGCTGAATATCTCTCGACCGAAGAACGACAGGCACTTGATCTGTTGTTTAGTCGTTTCAGCGACCGTTCTCGTTTCGACCCCGGCTACTCGCGGGACCTGGCGTCGTCGGAAGATGATTCTCACCTTGGCAAATCAATTGATGTGAAGGTGTAACCATGAGCATTAATGGTATTGGTGTAAATAGACTGGTTCCCGGCCTGATTGAACAGGCTGGCTCCATTGCCGGAAATAAGGAGACTCCGACTGCTGAATCGATTGGCGAATTCAAGGATATGTTTTCCAATCTGATGAATTCGGTCAATGAACTGCAGATGGATTCCGGCAGTATCCAGAACGCGTTTCTGTCGGGTGATCCGGTCGAGTTGCATCAGGTGATGATTAAGGCAGAAGAAGCGGGTGTTGCTACGGAACTCTTGTTGGAGATTCGTAACAAACTCGTCTCGGCCTATCAGGACCTTTTGCGGATGCCGCTATAGATGAATAAGAGCAGTCCGGTGACTATGGATGGCCACCGGTTGGCAACACTATAAATAGGATTTATGATGGATAGTTTCAGAGCTTTCTTCAAGAGTATAGGTGCCTGGGTTGGTCAGATGACACCCAGCCAGGTCATGATGCTGTTCGGTGTTGTGGCCGGTTCAATTGTCGGTATGATTCTAATGGTCGGGTGGCTCAACACCGTTGACTACGCGCGCCTCTATTCGAACATATCCGATGACGAAGCCGGGGAGATCATCACCTTCCTGGAAGACTCCAAGATACCATATGAGCTTGCCGACGGTGGCCGCACTATTTCAGTGCCATCTGATCAGGTTTATAAGGTTCGGATTTCTCTGGCCTCAAGCGGTCTTCCGCGAGGTGGCAGCATGGGGTACTCTATCTTCGACCAGAACAATCTAGGCATGACAGATTTTCTCCAGAACCTCAACTTCCGCCGAGCGTTGGAAGGAGAGTTGACCCGCACAATTATGCAACTGGGGGAGGTTAGCGCCGCGCGTGTCCATATTGTCATTCCGAAAGATCGTCTATTCAAAGAAGATCAGAAGGATGCCACCGCGTCGGTAGTTCTGAAGCTGAAAGGTAACAACGGTCTTTCCAAAAGCCAGTTGGCTGGTATCACACACCTTGTGGCCTCATCGGTCGAAGGCTTGACACCGCCGAATATTACGATTGTTGACTATCACGGAGATCTGCTTTCATCGGGGCGTGACGACAACGCTCTGGCCGGATTGAGTTCTTCGCAACTGGAAGTTCGTAAGCAGGTTGAAAGTTACCTTGAGGACAAGTCCGAGTCGATGCTCGACGATGTCCTTGGCTCCGGCAAGGCTGTCGTGCGAGTGACTGCCGATCTCAACTTCCAGCAGATCGAAAGAACCAGCGAGATATTTGACCCCAACGCGCCTTCGGTCCGAAGCGAAGAAAGGGTCAAGTCCAGCAACACATCGGCGGATAAAGCCGAAGAAAATTCCGAAAGTAGTGTCGAAGATAATAGCGAAACGGTTGTCACCAACTATGAACTCAACAAGACGGTCGAGCATATCGTCAACGCTATCGGTACTATTGATCGTCTCTCGGTGGCTGTCATGATTGACGGCACCTATGCGCCGGTGGAAAACGACAACGGCGAAACAGAAATGATCTACGAGCCGCGCACGCAGGAAGAACTCGACCGATTGGCATCAATCGTCAAGAGTTCAATTGGTTTTAACCAGCAGCGCAATGACCAGATCGAAATGGTCAATATCGGATTTGATCGCCAGAATCTGGATGATGATCGCGTATTCTTAGATCAGATGTACATGCGTGATTTCTATATGGAGATAGGCCGGAAAGTCGGCTACGTCTTGCTGATAGCTTTCCTATTCCTATATTTCAGGAAAAAAGCTCGGAAACTATTCACGGCGCTGTCAAAACTGGCGCCACCGACTCCACCCGCATCTCCGCGACAGGCGACGCAACAGGCGGCAGCTGCCGAAGTAGAAGAACCGCTGGAGGCCCTTCAGCAGAAGCGTGCCCACACGCTGACCGATCAGATGCAGGAGACGGCCAAAAAACAGCCTGAAGAAATCGCCAAAGCAATCAGAACTATGATGGTAGAGTCTTAATCATGGCATTGACTTACGAAAGCATGACTCCGATGCAGAAGGCCGCCGTTGCTCTGGTTGCCTTTGGTCCCGAGGTCTCCGCGCATGTTCTCAAGGGCATGCACGAAGAGACCCTGGAAAAAGTAACCATGGAGATAGCCAACCTTCGCGATGTTCCCGCCGAAATCGAAGAAAAGGTTGTTGGAGAGTGCCACGAGATATTCATGGCTCGCCAGTATATCTCGCAGGGTGGTGTCGATTTTGCTCGTCAGGTTCTCGAAAAGGCGGTTGGAACCGGCAAGGCTAAGGAGATAATGAACCGGCTGGAGTCGTCGCTTCATACGCACGGATTTTCCCTGCTGAAAGATATCGACCCCAAGCAGCTCACCGGCTTTCTGCAGAATGAACACCCTCAGACGAATTCGCTGATACTTACCCAACTCAGGTCCCAACAGGCGGCTGCTGTTCTCTCTGAACTTTCGCCGGAACTTCAGGCCGAAGTCGCGCTCAGAATTGCCACCATGGAGAAAATCGCGCCGGAGATTCTCGGTGAGATTGAACGCACTCTTGAAGGTCATTTTGAAAGAACGGGTGGCGAAGTAGCCGCATCCGGTGGCGCCAAGGCGATAGCCGAGATGTTGAACCTGATTGATACCACGGCTGAGAAGAACATCCTGCAGTCGCTTGAAGCAGAAGATGCCGACCTGGCCGCCGATGTCAAGAACATGATGTTCGTCTTTGACGATATCGTTCTGCTTGATGATCGTTCAATCCAGCGTCTGTT
>DAOUUR010000122.1 GCA_030668045.1 bacterium | reverse complement strand
GTTATGGACCCTTTCCACTGCTCCAGTCGTCTGAGCGGCCCGGTCGAGAGTTTTCGTTCCACAGAGAACGGCGTATCGTAGCCATAGACGGCGATTCGCCCGCGCGAAAGATCGGTGTCGGTGGCTTGCGGAAAACGCATTGAATAGCCATATCGGTATCCGGCTTTCTGCGCCGCCGCCTTTACCGCACCGTTGTGACGGCCAAAGGGATAGCTCAATGAGACCACTTCTTTGCCGGTCAAATCTTCCAGTGTAGATCGGGAACGCTCCAGTTCATCATCCAAATGCTTTGGTCCGAGCGATATCAGGTCGGTGTGCGAATGTCCGTGCGATCCAAACTCGACTCCCAGTTCTGATAACTCCCGCAGCCGAGATCGGTCCAGGTGATCTGTCGCACCGAATAGATAAGTGTAATCCCACGAGTTAGTTTTGCCGATCCAGCCGGTTGGCATGAAAACGATCGGTTGAAACGAGAACTCTTCCATCAGTGCCGGTAAGTAGTCCCACAGGTGCAGGTAGCCGTCATCGAATGATATTTTCAACACCGGCGCGGCAGTGTCTTTCGTTGTTGCCATATTCGTTGACGCGAACTGATAACCGGTAGAACGCAGACCTTCCAACAATTGTCGAAATCGTCGTGGCGAGTAGTTGGTGGAACTGAAACTAAATTTGGGTGAAAGCCGATGAAAAGTCAGAACTACTGGGAGGCTTTCACGATCAGAAGGCATGAGCGATATCATCGCGTTCGGCTGGACCCAGAACAGCAGCGGCCATTCGGTTTCGATCTACGATCTGATTGGTAAGCGTCAGCACATCGGTCGTGGTCACGCCATCAATTTCCCGCAGCACTTTGGAAAGCTGGTGGAACTGCCCATACATCAACTCGTAGCGTCCGAGACGGTTCATGCGCGCCATTGTTGATTCCATCCCGAGCATGATGTTTCCCTTGAGTTGGTTTTTGGCCTGATCCAGAACATTGCTGGTGAGTTTTTTCTTCTTGAGTCGCTCGATCTCAACCAGGATAATATCGACAGCCTGCCGCAGATGGGTGCCATCGGTTGCCGCGTACGCTCCAAAGATTCCCTTGTCGCGATAGAAATCGAGGAATGTGTATACAGCGTAGGCCAGGCCCTTTTGTTCTCTGACTTTTTGGAACAACACCGAAGACATCCCCCCACCAAGATGCGTGCTTAGCAGCATAGCGGCCATCTTTTCTCCGGCCGTATAACTCAGGCCGGGGAAGCCAAGGCAGACATGGGTCTGCTGGTTGTCATCCGGTTTGAGAATCAAACGAGTGTGATCGCTGCTCGGTGAAGTGGATGGCGTATCGGAGGTGCCGGTTGGAAAGTCAAATTTCTCTCTTGCCAGTCGCACCAGTTTCCGATGACTGATTGATCCCGAGGCCGCGACAATAATCGAACCGGCTCGATAGTTACGATTGATGTAGTTGGTAACTGTCTTGCGTGGCATCTCTGTGATTGTCTGCATCGAACCCATGATCGGTCGGCCCAGAGGATGGTTGCCCCAGAAGGCCTGAGCGAAAAGATCGTGTATATGTTCGGAAGGGTTGTCTATCGTCTCTTTGATCTCTTCACAGATGACCTGCTTTTCCCGCTTAAGATTGGTTGGGGTCAGAGTCGCATTGGAGAGCATATCGGCCAGCACATCGACAGCTATTTCGAGATGCTCATCCATGACACGCACGACATAACAAGTTTGTTCGCGCGAAGTGAACGCATTGAGAACACCGCCAATCGACTCAATCTCGGAGGCAATTTTGCGGGCTGTCCTGCGGCGGGTGCCTTTGAACAACATGTGCTCGATAAAATGGGAAGCTCCAGCTTCATGGGGTGCTTCGCATCTGGAGCCAACATCAACCCAGACTCCGAGCGATATTGAGCGGACCGAGGGCATTTTTTCACTAACTACCCTCAGTCCATTCTTTAGAACGGTTTTCTGATATTGATCAGGAACCGGTTTCATCTAATCGAACCTCCGTCGCTATCGTCGCGGTCTGCGGGGGCCACCACGGCTTCCGCCACGAGCGGGACGATCATTGGGAGTCGGTTCAAAACCATGCATGACGCGCTCCGATAGCCGTATCTTGCCTTCGCTGTCTATGTTGATGACTTTTACGTCGAACTTGTCGCCAATCTTGTAACTGTCCTCAACATTATTGACACGCTCACCGCTGCCCAACTCAGAAACATGAACCAGGCCATCGGTTCCGGGAAGAATCTCGACAAAAACGCCAAAGGCGGCTACACGTCTGACCACACCGGGATAGACGCGACCGATCTCAGCCTCTTCGACAATAGCCTCAACCCGTTCCTTCGCGGCCAGTCCGGCGGCGGCCTCCACCGACGATATCAAAACTGTACCGTCATCATTGATATCAATTTTAGCGCCGGTTTCCTCAACAATTCTGCGAATCATCTTGCCACCGGGGCCGATAACCTCGCCGATCTTGGCCGGGTTGATCTTAATTGTGATAATGCGTGGCGCATACTCACTCAAATTATCCCGATGGGTCGATATCGTGGCATTCATACTCTCAAGAATACTCAAACGGGCGTTGCGAGCTTTGCCCAAAGCTGTCTCCATCGTAGCGATATCCAATCCGGCAATCTTTATATCCATCTGGATAGCTGTGATGCCTTCGGTGGTGCCAGTGATCTTGAAATCCATGTCTCCGAAATGATCTTCGTCGCCAAGGATATCGGTCAGCACAACGACCTTCTCCCCTTCCTTAATCAATCCCATTGCGATTCCAGCAACGGCTGTCTTGATCGGAACACCGGCATCCATCATCGCCAGCGAACCACCGCAGACAGAGGCCATCGATGAGGAACCATTCGATTCCATAATATCGGAAACAATACGCAACGTGTATGGGAACGCTGTTTCACTCGGGATGATCGGACGCAAGGCACGTTCGGCCAGAACGCCGTGACCAATCTCGCGACGGCTGGTTCCCCGAATCGGTCGGGCTTCACCGGTTGAGAACGGCGGGAAATTGTAGTGCAGCATATAGCTCTTGGTTGACTCACCTTCCAGTTCGTCAAGGCGCTGCTCGTCAAATTTGGTGCCGAGGGTAGCGGCCACCAGAGCCTGCGTCTGGCCTCTTGTGAACACAGCCGATCCGTGAGCGCGCGGCAGGAAACCGACATCACAGGTGATCTCCCTGATATCATCGGGACCACGACCATCAATACGCACATTCTCATTGAGAATCATGTCTCGCATTGACTGTGAGTCGATATCGTGAATGATTTTCTTAATGTCCTTGGTATCTTCCGGATGTTCCTCTTCGAGAGCCTCAAGTATCTCTAATTTGAGTTTCTTCTTGGCGTCTCGTCGCTCGTCCTTCTCGGCAATGCGATTGTGTTCAGCAAAACGTTCGCCAACCATCTCGGTGACTTTGGCCTTAAGGGCATCGTCAATTGAGACAGCGGTATATTCGAATTTCTCTTTGCCACAAGCCTGACGCAACTCTTCAATCTTCTCAATGATGATCTTGATATGCTCATGTCCAAACTGCAGCGCCGCAACTACGTCAGCCTCGGAGACTTCGTTGCCGCCGCCCTCGACCATCGCGACACTGTCGGCCGAACCGGCCATTGTGATCGTAAGATCGGAATCTTCCAGGGTGTCAATGGTCGGATTGATCACAAACTGACCGTCAATACGCCCCACCCGCACACCGGCTACCGTTTTTGCAAAAGGCACATCGGATATCGCGAGCGCCGCACCGGCACCGGTCATGGCCAGCACGTCGGTATCGTTTTTCTGATCGTGCGAAATAACATAGGCAATGACCTGGGTCTCGCATTGAAAATCATCTGGAAACAACGGTCTGATCGGACGATCAATACAGCGAGCTGAAATTGTTTCTTTCTCGGAGGGACGACCCTCTCTCTTGAAGAAACCACCGGGGATTTTTCCCGCTGCGTAGGATTTTTCCCGGTACTCGACGGTGAGGGGGAAAAAATCAAGAGTGAGTCTTGGTTCGGTGCCGGCACAAACGGTGCAAACGACCATCGAGTCGACATATCTTACGGTAACAGCGCCATTGGCCTGCTTGGCCAGTCTGCCTGTTTCGATGACCATCGTCCGGCCACCGAGTTCAAATTCTACTTTATTTGCCATTTTCTAATCAATTCCTTTTAGCGACGCAACCCGAGTTGCGAAATGAGCTGGCGATATCCCACGATATCGCGATCTTTTAGGTAATCGAGGAGGCGGCGTCTTTTGCCGACCATCTTCATCAAACCGAGCCGTGAGTGGAAATCTTTCTTGTGAGCCTTCATGTGTTCTGTAAGATCGTTGATCCGTTGCGTCAACAGACCGATCTGCACTTCCGGCGATCCAGTATCTGTTTCGTGCAGCCGGTTTTCAGCTACGATCTTAGCTTTCTGGTCCCTTGTGAAGGACATAGCTATTTTCCCTTTCAATTATGTGTATAACGTTTTCTTTGTCTTTAGCAATCTGATCAACCAGTCGATCAGTATTTTCAAATTTCTGATTTGCGCGAATGAAGTGTGTCGGGCAAACCAGCATTTCTTCATCGTAGACATCACGGTCAAAGTCAAATAAATTTGTCTCAACCGAGATTCTGTCTTCCGGATTAAATTGATTCCTCCCGATAAACATCATGCCATTCTTCTCTTCCGTGCCAACCTGCACCCAGCAGGCATAGACACCCTCAGGCGGTAGTAGTTTTCTTGTACCAACACGAACGTTGGCGGTAGGATATCCAAGCTTCCGTCCCAGCCCGATACCGCGTTCGACCTTGCCACAGATAGCATAGTCATGACCGAACATTTTGAGCGCTTCCTCAAAATCGCCGCCGGTCAGTGCTGTACGGATTCTGGAGGAAGAGACCGCCTGGTCTTTGTAGGACACCGGTTCGACAACTTCCATCTCATAGTTGTGTTTTAGGCCAAGACGCTGTAGTTCATCAATATTGCCGCTTCGGTCTCGACCAACCGCATGGTCGTAACCGACAATCAACTTGGCCATCCCGATCCGCTCAATGAGAATCTCCTCTACGAATTGTTCCCCGCTCATATTCATCAGGTCGGTATCGAATGGCAGGGTCAGCACTTTGCCATGGAAGAAATCGGGAATAAACCTGGCCTTCTCGGTGGCTGTGGTCAGCAGCATCGGAACATTCTCGGGCGTGACAACCGTCCGCGGATGGGGATCAAATGTGACGAGAACCGGCAACAATCCCGACTGTTCGCTGTCGGCCTGAACGCGTCGGAATATCTCCTGATGCCCTCGATGGATACCGTCGAAGGTACCAACCGTGACCACCGCCTGCCTCTGGCCGGGATTGGGGAATGACTGAATACCTGTGAAGAACTCTGTCGTCAATTCAATACCCTGACATAAGTAAACAGTTTGGACTTACCATCTTTGTCGCGAAAGGCATCGGAGTCGGCCTCGGCGGTCCCCACCGCCAGAACCTGGCCGGAGGCATCCTTCATCGATACCGTATCGCCTGCTGCAAATGTCCCTTCAATCTTGATAACATCCTTTACCCTTACGTCGCGTCCAGAGAGAACCAGCTTTCTGAAATCATTGTCTATCCGGAAGGCTGGAAACGGCAGAACGCGATCATAGCTCAGCAGGTGCTTAGTAAGCGTTCCGTTGGCGTGGTATCGCTCGACCTCATCAATGGAAATTGCGCGGTCGATTGACAACGATCCGACTGAGCTGCGTCGCAGCTGGGAGAGATAGGCGCCACAACCGAGTTCCTTGCCAATATCGTTGGCGAGACTACGGATGTAGGTGCCTTTGGAGCAACTGACGCGGAAAGAAAGATTCGGTTTCTCGTACTTGATCAGACTGATTTCTTTTATCTCGATTTCACGAATCGGCGGTTCAACCTCGATGCCTTCCCGAGCCATGTCGTAGAGTCGTTGACCATCAACCCGGACAGCCGAATAGGCCGGTACTTGCTGCTGTGTCACGCCGAGATAGCCATCAAGAAATACCTGTGCCTCCGCTGCGGTCATATCGGGAGCGAGCATCGGCATCTCGTCTTCATAGACGCCCTCGCCGTCAAACGTCCGAGACCGTTGTCCCAGCCGCACCTCGGCTTCGTACACTTTTCCCATGTCCGTCAAGAATCTGGCAATCTTTGTTCCCCGTCCCATACATACGACCAACAGTCCGGTAGCTCGTGGATCGAGAGTGCCGGTGTGGCCAACCCGCCGCTGCATGATCGCATGTCTCACTCTGGCGACGGCATCATGGCTGGTAATGCCGCAGGGTTTGTCCAAAAGCAAAATGCCATTGTAGAACTTATCGCGTTTACTCATCGACAGCCTCTTCAAGCATCTTGATTATCACCTCTCTGCTGTCTTGCAACCCTCCCTTTAGAGTACAACCCGAAGCTTTGACGTGCCCGCCACCACCAAAACGAGCTGCTAACTCGGCCACATTGATTCCATCCCTTGACCGGAACGAAACACGGGTAGTCTCCGGTCCCACTTCTTTGAGCAAAGCTCCCACCCGAACGCCTTTGCTGAAGAGCGCGAAATCAACCAGACCATCAGAATCCGATTCCTCGGCACCCGATGACTGCAGCATGTCGCGGGTCAGATTGAGCAGACAGATAGCTCCGTCACGGTGAAACTCAATACTGTTGAGAACCTTCCCGATCAGTCTCATGGCGGATGGGCGCATGTTGTAATAAACGCTGTCGCATATCTTTTGCGGGTCGGCACCCGCTGCAACCAACTCGCTGGCTATCTGGAAAGCTTTTGGTGAAGTAGAACTGAACCGGAACCTTCCTGTGTCTGTCAGGATAGCCGTGTAGATCTGCTCGGCGGTGGCAGTGTCAATCTGGTAGCCCGGCACCGCAATCAGGTCATAAATCATCTCACCGACCGAAGAAGCTCCCGGATCGATCCAATTGACGCGCCCGAATTTGTCGTTGTCCGCGTGGTGATCTATGTTGATGATTGTCGTATCTTCCCCGATAAGCGTCCCCACGCGACCGGCACGATCAAGATTGGGACATTCCAGCACAATCGCCGTGTCGATATTCCCG
>DAOUUR010000523.1 GCA_030668045.1 bacterium | reverse complement strand
GACAATGTTTGTCACAACCAGCTCACCCTCGTCATCAGTCGGTTTTAGCGTTTCAGGATCGACCGTCTCGAGAATCACCTGCTCATCCATGCAGTGCATAGTCTGGTACTCACACTCGTGCCCGATCAACCCGGCCTCGCGCAACCCGTAGGAATCGTACACTGGCACTCCGAAGCCCTCAGTGATGAGCTGCCGGTCTATGTCCGAGAGCATCTCGCTGGTAGTTGCGATCGCGTGGAGTCCCCGCGACTTGAGCTTTGTGAGATCGAGATCAAGCGACTGACATATAGTAACGGTAAGCACAAAGGTGCTGGGGTACCCAAACAAACACCTGGGCTGCCAGTTGAGCCAGTGTTGATAATACTTCTTGATCCGATCCGGTGTGACTTCAAAACCATTGGTCAGCCCATCGTTGATCAACCAGTCTCGGAAGCGCTTAATGCGATCCTGCTTGCTGAGTTCGACGGGCGATCCCCAGTAGTACATCTCCTTGTCGCCTCGACGGATTCCGACCCACTCGTGTCCCTGCATGCGGGCGGCGTTGATATGCGCTTCGCGGGTCGAAGAAGTATAGAATTCCAGAGCCTCGTTCGTCGAACCGCTTGTCCTAATGAGCTGTACACGTTTGCCCTCCTCCCGCCAGACCATCTCCTCGCGCCGCTCCCGGAGCATGTGTTTTTCCAGCAGAGGGAATCTACGCAAATCGTCCAGCGACCTGATATCAGCGGGCCGGATACCATTTTTATCCATTACCTCACGCCAGTAGGCCGTGTGCTCATAAGATAGGCGGATAAGGCGTTGCACACGTTCAAGGCGTAGCGCATCGAGCTGTTCACTCGGCCACCACTGGCTCTCATTGAGTTCGCGTAAAATCCGAAAGCTCGGGCGACCTAAAAGCAGTTCCTGAAAATTGAAAATATTTCTGGCAATAAATGGAATCATAATTCACCTTTTTAAGACTGGATTTCACCTCCCGCTTCGCTGGAGGCACAAAGAACACAACTGCAAGAGAAAATAATATCTCTTCTCTGCGTTTTTTGCGTCTCTGCGGTGCATATCTGAATTCTAAAACCAGTAAAAGTTATTCAACACCTGCACCACATTGCGTGCCAGCGCCCGTAGCGGCCTCCGGATCATGCAGGGTTCCACCGTCTTGGGCTCGTACCCATCCTCTTTAACCATCCGCCCCAATTCGGCGAATGTTCGTGCCGGGTACGTCGCACGGTTGGCGGCCAGCCACCGGCAAAAGCGCTCGAATCGTCGCGTAACTATCCGGTTCAGCTTTCCGCTCCTGTACTGAATTTCCCGCACCTTGAACAAGCTGAAGCTGTGCAAAATCGCCACGGCGTCTGCGCCGGCGTCACAGATCATACGCACGGCATCGCGACACTCTTTAAAGGAAGAACCCATCAGATCGACCGGTTTGGAGGGAGACAGGCCGGGCAGTTTTGTTTGCCTAAATCCTGATAACGCCACCTCCAGAACATCACCGTACCACTTCGATCCGTTGTATGGTTTTCCCTCAGGAAACCGGCACTGCCCCCCGGTATAAGGGAAGGTGTAACTGCTGTCGATCCAGATGCCGGTATCCGGCAAGATCTTCAGCGTCTGCTCGGATGCTCCCATGTTTCCCGCGCGAAAGGCGATGGGTCTATCGCCGGCCCATTGCTCGATACGCTCGGCCCCATCGGCCACCATCGCTCTCTGCCGGTCCGGGGGCAGGTCGGCAATCTGGTCGGTCAGGATGTATGGCTTGCCTGCCTTGTGAAGGCCGTAGTGAACATGGTTTGGATGAATATGCAACTGCACGTCGTGTCCGCGGTCAACGATGAACCGGCATACTGGTTCGGTCTCGCCGGGGTATCCAAGCTCGTCGTTAAACGGCTCCAAGAAGAACGTAGCCTTGAGGTCATGGCGGTCCAGTATGTCACAAATCAGAGGGATACCGAATGCACGATCTCCGTACTCGCCCATCATCCCAAGCCGCGGCGGGATAGGCTTCAAACTGGAATCGCGCCAGGCGCCCCCCATGCTGCATTCCACATCAAAGGTGATAAAGATACCAGGTTTCATAGCATAAATTGGCCGCAGATTCACACAAACACACGGTAAATCCTAACCTCACAGCAAGCCAACAGACTTTATTGATTATTTCAGCGAAGCCAAGTTCTGTTTTTTGTCTGTGT
>DAOUUR010000289.1 GCA_030668045.1 bacterium | reverse complement strand
TGTTGAATAGCATTGGAAAGCGATTTTCCCATCCGGGTTCATCAATTATAACCTGATTTTTAAGTGACATTATTTGATCTCCTTTTCATATTCACATGATTCGATGCAACTTGCTGATGAAGTCAAGCTTGCCGGCGAACGACGCCCATATGATAACGCATGTGTGTGGAAACACCCTTGCAGTAGTATGCTGTTATTATTGTGCCGTCCTGTATCTGCACGCTCGATGGATAGCCGCTGTCAAAAGTGTCCTCGAGGTCAGCAAGGACTATAGGTGCATCCCAGCTTGTGCCCTTGTCCGTGCTTATCCTGCCGCATAAGCCTCTAGTCATACGGCTTCCCGTAACGCTCGGCAATACCGCGAGGTGTCTCATAGGCAAGAGTGACAGGAACTTTGTCCGGCTCTTCAAATTGTAATGTTTTAAGTACTCGCTGTCTGGAATTCACTTTTTCTCCTTTTTTATTATATCTACAGTAGCCCTGTATCCTGCCGTAACTGCTCTTCAGTCATAACCAGGCCGGTACGTGATGAGTCGTATACGTAGCAGATGCCCTTTTTAGGGACGATCGACCGGACCCGCCAAATCCAGGTCGCCCCAGATACCAGTCTCGGCGCTGACAATGTTATCAGCTTAGCAACTACAGTCTCAAGGCAGGCCGACACAGTGCCGAGATGAAAGCAATTGTCCTCTCACGTATTACCGAAACTAACATCATTCCGTAGTCACTCCATCAATATTCCACCCATCAACACGTACAATAGGCTCCGTCCCGCACAAGTTGTCGGTGCTGACAGCAGCCTCGACCCGTTTGCATTCGCCAGGCAGAAGGCTGAAGTAGTTGTCGCTCCAGTACACCGGCAGTACTTCATCGCCGTCTTGGCCTTTCATCACAGCCAGACGGACGAAAAAGCCCAAGTGGTTTCTTGGGTTTTCGACGGTGACAGAAACTACGGATTCCTTGCCCCGCCTCGACACGTCTGACGATACACCAAGCCGAACACGTGGCAGACGGCTCAGGTCCACGAAGCAACCTGTGTCGTCAGCATCCAGGGGCCGGTTCGCAAGCCAGTAAAAATTGTCGGCCACAAGCTGATCGGCTTGATCGAACAGTTCCAAACGCACAAAGTAGACGGGGGTGAGGTCGTCAACTGGTGGCAGCGGCAGCACCTCCTGTGCACAATCCGGCTCCACATCCATAACAGTGTCCGTCTGACGGCGGACGTCCGAGTTCATATCCATGATACGAGCCTTGATCCTGTATCGACTAAGAGGCAAGTTCGTGTTGTTGACCACGCTCACGATCTGGTCGAGGGGGCATAACATAACGGACACGGGAGCCGCAGCCCGCTTTATCGCATAGTAGCTGGCTGTGGGCCGTAGAAAATAATCATATATCTGCCATTGGATAGATGGCCAGCATGAGTTTAGTTTCCATTCCAGGAACCCACTGGTCAGGTCCCAAAGTCTGTGATTGACCGCTTCGAACATGGCGCGGTGCTGATCCACTGACTGGAGACTGGCTGTCCAGCAGTACTGATCAAGCGTAGCGAATTGGCCATGACGCCGCACCATGGCTTCATGGAAAGGCTGGTAGTAGGAGTTGGCGCCGTGCTGTGCCCACTCACGGTTGAGCGGAAACAACGCGTTGCCTGCATCAGTCGCAGGGTCGTCCAAAAACCGAGAAAGGCTCTCGGGCATAGGGGGCGAGGCGGAACCGCTTTCGATCTTGAACATCCAGGAGCGATTATCGCGCACCATGCGGAAGTACCAAGCCGGGTCCTGCCAACCATAACTCTTGGGTTTGCAGTCATTCGCGCCGACTGGCAGGTCGGGTTGAATCCATTCGGGCCACTTGTTCATGTCATCGAAGTCGGCATACCCCGACGGAACGAGAATGCGCGTGCCGTCCAGTTTCTCAACCTGACGACGCCAGCGAATATACTGGCTTTCTTCAGCCGCACCTTCGTTCATACACATGTAGACTACGATGCTTGGGTGGTTGCGATACCGCCTGACAATGTCTGCGGCACATGACTCCAGGAGATCATGGTCGAGTGGTCGATCTTCGGCTATCAACCAATGGCACTGAAAAAAACAGTGCCAGAACATGATGCCATGACGATCACAAAGCTCTAGAAGTGCGTTCGGCGGATTAGGCAGATCCTCATAACAGATAGTATTCATGCCGGCCTCGACCAGATAACGGAACTCAGCGTTGAGGCGATCCTCGCCAAGCATGTCCCAGTCCAGAAGCGTGTCCACCTGCAGATAACCGCCCCGGCAGAAGATGCGGCGACCGTTGACCGTAACCCTAAGGCCAGACTCGCCATCCACCTCGTGCAGGACCTTGGTTACTTCACGGATACCGAAAGTCGTCGTGATTTGGGATGAACTGCTTCCGTCATCAATCAAAAACTCGGAATGCAACTCATGCAGGTTTTGCGGACCATACCCGAGGGGCCACCAAAGCCGCGGGTTCTGAACGACGAGCTGGGGGAAATCCGTCGGGGTAAGCTTGACCGGAATAGTCTCCCCGGCAGGCACGCTCACCTCCTTCTCTATCGTGATCTCTCCGATCACGACCCGGAACCTCCCGGACACGTACTCGTCGGAATCGTTGACCAGTTCTGCGGAGATTGTCAATGCCGCGGAATCAATGGCCGGCAAGGGCAGCTTGGTACGCACGAACGGATCAACAACGCGCACTGGGCCGCTCCATTCGAGGTGCACGCTTTGCCAGATTCCCATGAGCCGGTCGCGCACCGTGGGTGCGCAGTCGTAACCAACCGCGGCAAGGTTGATGGTCACATCCTTCATGATGGCGGCGGTCTTCATGGTGTAGACGTTGTCACCAAGCAAAGAAGGTCCCCGCGCCTTCTGGAACGGCTTGAGTTGAGATGTAGGCATCCCAGGGTGATCCGGTGGATGGATACATACGGCCAGCACGTTCTTCCCCCCCACCTTCAGGACATCGGTGACGTCGAGGGTAAAGCGGCGCAGACCGCCGACTATCTCCGTCTTGTCGGCGATCTTCCGGCCGTTGAGCCAAACGTCGGCTCGGTAGTTGATAGCATCGAAAACAAGCCGGCGGCGCTGTCCGCAGACACGCGGCACGTCGAACTCGCGGCGGAACCACCACGGGTCCTTCCACGGATTGCGCTTGTCGGGCAGGTGACTGAACCTGGCCAGATCGTGTTCCTGGTTGAACTCATCCGAAGCATCCGGTATCTGGTAGTTATTTAGCCCGTATCGGGGATCCGGATACACGCCCGCGCGGACCAGCGCATTGAGCACTGTTGTAGGCACGTCAGCCCGATGCCACTCATCAACCTGGAAACCCGGGTGCGACACTTCCGCGTCAACCTCCCTAATCAGCGAGCTGTGCTGCAATCGCCATTTTCCGTCCAAAAGCAAGCGCCCGTGATACCTCATGGTTGTTTCCCCTTTCCAGTTCCAATTCATCTGTCCATTCCGGCACTCGTCGACTGCGTCTACCATGGCCCTGTAGTTTTCCGGCTTTATAGGAGGCCTCACGTTTCTCATTCTTTCGTTTTATGATGAGAAGCCGCGGTGCTCCGGAATCAGCAACTCCCGTCCATTACACACCTCGGATACTAGAGGTACCCTCCCCCCCGCACGTATTCCAGACGACGATATTCTCGTAGCGCCAGAGCACCACAACAAGCTCGGTAATAAAACGCTTCTCATCCGTAGGCACACCCGGGTGGTCGTTGCCATATAGTAGACGGGATTTCCATCCATGCCCACCATACGGCAATCGGGATGCTTTTCATAAAGCCATTGGAGCGTCGCTCGGCGCCACGGAAAGATTACCGGCCATCTCCACGCCCGGTCACCGCCCTTCTTCTTTTCCCGATTGCTCATAGCATCTCCTTTTGTCATATTAAGGCACTCTAGAAATCATCAATTGAAAAAAATGTGGCGGCCACAAAACGTCGCCCTTTTCCAACATTAAAGTAATATACCGCCATAAGCCTGCCGTCGCTCAATTGAGTTAC
>DAOUUR010000472.1 GCA_030668045.1 bacterium | reverse complement strand
GGTGACGATGATAGCTTCGTGCGGGGATCGACCTCTGCCGCATCGGGATCAACCTTGATACCCAGATAGAGATTGGGATAATCGTTGAATAAGTGGCTGTAGGTCGGGCCGAGAGTGAGCGTGTATGAGAAAAAGCCGTTTTCCACGACAATCGCCTGACCTCCGCTGGTCCATTCGGCTGTCCCGCCAGTCAGCGCAGTGTAGATGGAGAATGTTATCGTGTAGGTATTGTCTTCGACCGGGTCCCCTTCGCTGTCAAGCAGCTTACCTTGGTAGTTGATCGATTCGGGTATGTCGGCCCGAGCGATCGGTGCGGCCAAGATCAAGACCAGGGTGAGTGCGAGTACTGTTCGCATGGCTGTGTTCATGTTGTTCCTCCTCTTGAATGATGCTATTTTAGTTAAGGTCATTTATTTGTCCGCCTACTTCCCCGCGTTCTCGGTTGACTGGCCGCCAAGCAACTCAAGCATCTGTCTCTGGATAGCGTCCAGGCGGGCATCATACTCGGCGCGGATTGACGCCGTCTCACGTTTGACCATTTCCCGCAACAGCGCATCCTGCGGCAGTATTCCTGAATCGAGTTGATTGAGCTCTCCCGTGCCCGGCAATGCGGCACTCGGCTCGGTTGGATTCATGCGATAATTGCTTGGAACAAAAAGTACGGTTATCTGAGCTTCGTAAATGTTCGCTCCCTGCGTACCTTCCCTCTGACCGAGGAGATAAAAGGTATTTAGACCGGCAGCCACATTTAAGAAGGCATGCACTGTGACGAGGTCATAATAAGAACCGGTCACATGGTTGTTATCGACCTTCCACCTATACTTCTGGTTTGATTGGAAGATGCTTGGATGCGTTGACACGCCAAGTGTAACCGAGGTCGTATTGCCCTGCTCGTGAAACATCCCCAGTTCGGCAGTCGCGATGACCAGTGCGTATCCGGAGGTAGGGAACGTCATAGGACGATCCATAATTGATGCTATACTCGTTCCAACGTACTCGGCGCCTGAGAGCGTATCGAATCCACCTCCAGCCTCATTAAACATCTCCATAGCAGATATAGAGCCAAACGGCATATTGGCAGAGGCATCACCGTAGACACTCATATCAAAAGAGGCAGAATTTGTTGGACCGTATAGATACAGGCTTCCCGGTTCCGTCACCGAGCCGATCTTGACCGTATCGGCACTCGTCTCAAGTGTCACAACATCACCTTCATCGATCCAGCCGCTGGGCGTGGCTCCGGAATTAACAACATAGTCGGCCGTGTCGGCATGTTGCGCGTGGAATGCAAAAGGGGAGGTGGTGACGAGTGTACGCGGTAATACTTCTTCTAAGACGTCACCCTCTCCAACAAATACGCAGAGAAAGAGCAGGGCGTGATCCCGGAACAAGGAGACTTCCGATGGATCGAATCCAAAGAGAGTGCTAAACAATCCATCGGTAGTTGTTACCGTCATCGGTTCGCCATACCAAAAAGGGTCATAAGTCGGCTCGGTGGACAGAGCGAATCTGATCGTATAGTCTCCATCCGCCACCGGACTACCTCCCGAATCAAGCAGCCTGCCCTGATAACTCATTGCAGGCGGGACACCGGCAACAGTTGTCGCAACCAAAATAAGCATGACTGCAAACGACATTGATACTGTCATAACTGATCGTCTCATGGTGATACCTCCGATAGTATATAGCAAAAGCACAGAACAGCCGTCCGACTGTTCGCGCCGAAAATACTTCTGTTATCTATTCGCCTCTTATAGAATATGGAGTTGATTTTGCCTAATTCGTCCATTGCGCTCCGTTTCCCGAAAGCCCTCCGCAATCATTCCCCACGAAAGGAAACAATGCAAACGATCTCGGACGCCGCGTGCCGCACATGTCAAGACTTGATGCGACCCCGAAATCGCAGAGGTTCACTCCCCGGATGTAGAATGTTGAATCATCAATAAGATAGAACCAATTAGTCTTTTATGCAAGCGAAAAGTTGCCCCGGGTCAATCCGGAAGCGGCTCCAGTGAATGCGATCTTACTAACCTGCAACCTGTTACGGGCAGGCCGGTGGTGCTGGTCCTATGAGCACAAGAATGATGGCGTTTTGCAGTCGCCAATTCTCCTGAAGCTGTTTTTTTGGCATACCCTCGCTTTCTGCACCCATAGAAGACCATGTCTTTCAGTAACTTTTCATATCAACTTATAGCAAGAACAACGGAAGACACAAACAGCAAACACAGCAACGCGAGAGCGAGAACATTACCTAATCGCCACATGACTTTCTCCCCGATTGAGTTTGTTAGAAGCTATAGATTACCACATTCAGTATAACAAACAGAATGTCGTTGTCAAGAGGGAACTTGCTATGCCACAGTAATTTCGCAAAACAGACTGGAGAGGTCCACGGTAGTAAGTGCCGCCCTCACACCCAGCTTTTCCGCTAGCTGCTGAAACTCGTCCGGCCCGACCGTGGAAGCTGTGAAACCATCCTTGCAGACAATG
>DAOUUR010000200.1 GCA_030668045.1 bacterium | reverse complement strand
TCTCCGGCAAGGCATGCGTGTAGAACTCCGGCAGTTTGTAAGTTGTCACTCGCATTCCTCCGGCATATATTCGCCCCATGCAAACTGCTCTTCATATCAAGGCGCTGGTAGAGGAACTTCAGGCCCGCGTCACCAATAGCACAATTGTCGCCACAGAGTTCTATAAGAAACAGCGGGCGGCCTATCTCTTCTTCAAGACAGAGAAAACTCGTCTGGCGCTCGGCTTTGTTTTTCATCCAGCGGGAGCGGGCACTTTTCTGGTACCGGCCTCGAAAGTGAAGATCGCCACCCGAGAAAAACCGTGGCCGATTTTCGATCTGGTCGGCGCGTGTGTGGTCGATATCAACCAGACCGTCCTTGATAGAATATTTCTGATCCGCCTTGAGCATAAGAAGAAAAGGCTCAGCCTTGCCGTCGAAGCAATCGGCCCCAACGGTAATATCTGGCTCCTGGATGAAAACGATGGTCGGATCGCCACCCTCCGAAAACGTACCTACGAATCGGGTGCCACATACGAATCCGCACCGGTACCAGATCGAATCTCACCGTTTGACCTGACGTCAACAACGTTGAACGAACTTATCGCCGAGGGGCGGTACGGATCACTGGCGATGATTCTGGAAAAGCAGGTTATCGGGTTCAATCGAACGATGGCCCACGAGGCGCTCACCCGCGCCGGACTGCCATTGCCCGATGCCGCCTCTCTCTCAGAAAATGACCAACAACAATTTGCCGACACGGTTCAGGCAATCGCCGGAGCCTTTGTCTCCGATGCTTCCGGTTATTTGTACGAACTGCACCGGGGTGTTGAAGTCTATCCGTTAAAGTTGTCCTCGGTAGAGCCAACACCTGAGAAGTTCAAGACGCTGTCGATGGCGGTGCAGGCAATGACCGGTATGCGACAGTCGAAGGTCGAGCAGGTTGATGAAGAGAAGAGTGTCATCGACGTGATAAAACTCACGGCGAAACGACTGCAAAAAAGGCTGGTCAATATAGGTAAGGACATTGATAAAGCCAGCGACTACGAGCGCTACAAGAGGACCGGCGAGTTGATTCAGATTAATATCGCATCGATTACCAAAGGTCAGACTGAAGTGGTTCTTGAAGATATCTATTATGAGCCACACGAACAGGTCACAGCCAAGCTTAACCCCGCTCTCTCACCGGCGGAGAACGCCGAGGCCTACTTCCGCAAGTATCGCAAGGGCCGTGATGGTCTCGAACTGTTGAAACGACGTATGGAAATTACTCAAGGTGAGTTGGAACAATTGCAGACGATAGAATCATCGCTGGTTGACAATTTTCAGTCGGCCCGTGAGCAGTACCGACAGGAGATCGACGCCCTACTGCCACGCCAGGTAGGTCGCCAGGAAGTTCCGTCTCGTCTGCCGTACAAAGTCCACACGCTATCGACCGGCCTAACTGTTTTTGTGGGTCGTGACGGCTCTGATAATGATCGCACAACTTTTGAGTTTGCTCGTCCCCATGAATTGTGGTTCCACGCTCAACAATGCGCCGGATCGCATGTAGTAATGAAGCATCCCTCAAAATCGTTCGAGCCATCGAAAAGAGAAATCGAAGAAGCAGCAGCGCTGGCGGCTTACCATAGCAAAGCTCGCAAAAATAAGCTGGTGCCTGTTATCTACACTCAGCGTAAGTATGTCCACAAACCGCGCAAGGCCAAACCGGGGCTGGTGACGGTCGAGCGTGAGAAGTCGGTCATGGTTCCACCCGGCAAATCAGAAAACGACTGAGCGACTTCAGAACTCAAGCCCAGCTCGCACCATCAAGAACGACTGCGCATCCTTATCTCGCGATTTTTTCGCCGGTCATCTGTTCGATCTCGTTCAGGAGAGCTTGCTCCAGATCGGTTTCGGGAAGGGTCTTGATAATTTTGCCCTGCTTGATCAAAACGCCGCGACCATCACCCCCGGCAATCCCGACATCGGCCGCCGCCGCTTCGCCCGGTCCGTTTACCACACAACCCATCACCGCCACTTTTAGAGGTGTTTTGATATGGCGAGTTTTGGCTTCGACCGATTCTGCCAGCCCGATCAGATCAATCTGGCACCGTCCGCAAGTAGGGCAGGCAATGACATCAACCCCTTCGGCTGACAGGTTGCACGCCGCCAGCAATTGTCTGGCAACACGGACCTCGTGAACCGGATCAGCGGTCAACGATACGCGGATAGTATCGCCGATCCCCGTCAAAAGAATAGCACCGATCCCGACCGCCGATTTGATCGTCCCCTTCTCCAACGTACCGGCTTCGGTGATGCCGACATGAAGCGGGTAGTCGCACTGTTCGGCCAGCATCTGGTAGGCCCAAAAAGTGGTCTGAGTGTTGGTCGATTTTACCGAAATGGCGATATCGCGAAAATCAACATCCTCCAGAATCGCTGCCTCGCGGAGGGCCGCCTCAACAAACGCTCGGGGATCATCATGTCCGTACTGCTCAAGCATATCTTTTGGCAGCGAACCGGAATTGACACCGATCCGGATCGGAACACCGGCATCTTTGGCCGCTTTGGCCACTTCGCGTACTTTCCAGTCGGCGCCGATGTTTCCCGGATTAATGCGAATCTTGTCAAAACCGGCCGCGATTGCTTTGAGAGCCAACTCATGCTGGAAGTGGATGTCAGCCACCAGCGGTTGGGTGACCTGTCTGCGTATATCCGGAAGCTTATCGGCGGCAGCGTCGTCGAGAACCGAGAGACGCACAATCTGGCACCCGGCCTCGACCAACTGGTTGATCTGCTCGACCGTGCTGTCAACATCGCGCGTATCAGTGGTTGTCATCGACTGAATCGAAACCGGAAAAGCGCCACCGATGATGACATCGCCGACTTTCACGCTGCGGCTCTTACGCCGCTTTATTGGATAGTTCAACTCCATAAGATATATAGTCTTGACCAACGGTCAGGATGAGCTATAATTTAGCCGGTTGCCCCTTTGTCGGCAACAGAAAGATTGTGGACACTTGATCTGGATAAAACGCATCGCGCTGCTGGTTGTTCTGGTAGCTGGCTATATCGGTTACTCGTACTATGCTTCAACCAGAGCCGAATCTGAGCAGACCTTGCTCGACCGCCACGCTTTGGTAACAGCACAGGTATGGGTAGCATCGACCTGGTATCGTGATGATCCAGAAACGTTCATTTCCTACCGAGATTCCCTGCTGGACGATGCAGAACTGAGCGCTGCACAAATGAATGCTTTCCTGACGCTGCTTGACGATACCCCCCTGCGAAGCAGCAGTTTTGTCACCCGGGTTAAGTACTATGTTGATTCGTTGAGTCGAGAAGATCAGATGCCGCCTCGCCAGGAGAACGAAACATCGGTTGATACCGCTAGCGACAGCCTCTAGATTCAGTCGCTGGCTTCGAAGGCATTGGGGAAATATTCCAATTGGCCGTTTATAAAAGTCACGACATCAAAACGAAGATCGCAGCCGTCAATTTCCTTTTCAATTTGATAGCGCCGGGCGGCTTCGGTCAGATTGGAAATTTTTTTCTTGTCCACGCGTTGGGCCGGATGACCAAAATTGGTTGATGTGACTGATTTTACTTCAACGAAGGCAATCTCGTTACCTTTCCGAACAACCAGGTCAATTTCCTTTTGCCCGGCCTGCCAGTTGCGCTCCAAAATTTCATAACCGTTCTGTATAAAGAACTGAGCCGCCAGCTTTTCATAGCTGCGGCCACTGGCGACGCGATTATCTTCTTTGCGGGGCTTCTTAGAAGAGTTCATACTGCTCGATAAAGTCGGCAACTGGCTTGAAAGAGCGACGATGTATCTCGCATGGTCCACCGATAGCCAACTCTTCCAGATGGGCAGGGGTGGGGTAGCCTTTGTGTTTTGAGAACGAGAAAGAGGGATACAGTATTTCGTATCGTTCCATGATCCGGTCCCGTGTTACTTTGGCTACGATTGACGCAGCCGCAATCGACCGGCAACAGGCATCACCTTTGACAACGGCCAACTGCGGCGCGTTGATATTGGGAATCAGAAAAGTGCCGTCCACCAAGACAAAGTCGGGGGCCCCTTTGAGATCCCTGACGGCTTTACGCATAGCCATCAGCGAGGCTTTGTGGATGTTCATACGGTCGATGTTTTCGTTATCGATAATGCCGATGGCGCAGGGCAGTTCCATCTCGACGATACGCTCGAAAACTATCTCTCGACGCTTAGGACTCAGTTTCTTGGAATCATCGAGATCATCAATTTCCACATCATCGGGCATTACCACCGCAGCGGCTACAACTGGTCCGGCCAAAGGCCCACGGCCGACCTCATCGACGCCACAGACAGAGTGATACCCTCGTTTATAAATTTGTCGCTCCAGGGCACCCATTTCAAAAATCGGTCCGGATATCTTGACTTTTTCTTCAGTGCTCATTGCTTCAACCATTCACCTTCTCGTTATATGGCACAATATAAAACACATTCTATATATCGACCGTGAAAAAGGCTTTAGTTAGGGCTTTTTCGACTCTATATTGGGCCAACTCTGCAGTAGAGAGATCATGCTATGGAAAGAAAACCACGCTCCTTCTTCGAGTTTAAGATTGTCGCCGGTGAGTTGAAAGGCCGGACGATCAAGGCTCCGCAACTGGCGGCTACCCGCCCACCGTTGACACGTCTGCGACGGGCGATATTCGACTTCCTGGTTCCATTTCTACGTGACGCTTCATATCTGGACCTTTTCAGTGGCACTGGTTCTTATCTATTTGAAGCCGTTTCTCGGGGAGCGACCAGGGGAATTGGGGTGGAACTGAACCGGCAACTGGTTGACTCGATCAATAATCAGGCGACGGGCTTTGGGCTCTCTGAAAGACTCGTGTGCAGATGCCTTGATGTCTTCAAGGCAATCGAAGATCTCTCCGGACAGAACGAGAAGTTTGATATCATTATGATTGCCCCCCCTCAGTACGAAGGCTTAATCGACCGAACGCTGGAATCTTTACGGAATCACTGTCTCACCACTGAAGACAGCCTGATCTTGTGCCAGCACGACTCATCGGAAACGGCAGGAATTAATTTTCAAGGATTTGCCATACAGCAGCAACGCCGCTATGGTAACACTACTTTTTCAATCCTGAGTGGGTAGCAGATGTCTGCAAACTCGAATCATTCGGTGGGGCACTGAGCTTTCACCTTGCGAGTCTCAATCATCGAAAGCAGAAGACGACGAAAAGGGGCGTAATGGCAATTGGTCGTGCATTCGCGGAGATCATTAAGCCTCGTGCAGTGACCTTTGCAGACCTCGGTGCCGGTAAGCACCTTTTCGGCCACCGGTTCCAGTATGAACGGTAGGAATTTGTCCACCTCAATGACAAAAGTCGTATTGCAATCTTCATGGACATGATTGAAAAAATATAGATTAAAACTTGGGTCCTCT
>DAOUUR010000573.1 GCA_030668045.1 bacterium | reverse complement strand
TGGTAGGCCCGGAGCGCCAATTGCTGCATCATGTGAGTCTCTTTAGCAGTCAGCGGAGCAGGACAAAGGAGAGAATCGTTATCTAACTCCTTTTTCTCAAAGGTTAGTGTGATACCTCCTTTACGATACACGATCTCCAAGGGAGGAAGAGTTCTTGCATTTTCATTGCCCAGGACACCCAGGGTGATTTCTCTCCCTCGCAGGAACTTTTCTATGAGGACTGGTTGACTGATAGTCTCGAGCCTCTCCATAACTTCACTGACCAGTTGGTCGTAGTTGTGGACAACGGACGCGTCATTGATCCCTGCGCTACCCCGGCCAGCTACCGGTTTGACGAAAAGCGGATATTCGAACGGCGGGTCGTCCCGAAACACCTTGCAGTCTTTCTCTGATCTGGCCAAACAGAAAGGCGATGTCGGCAGGCCCACTTGCTGCCAGAGCCTTTTCGCCAGTGATTTATCCATGGCGATGGCTATAGTGAATGTATCGGATCCGACGTAGGGTATCTCTAGTTCTTCAAGGATCGCGGCTTCTACCAGGCTGGAAATGTTAAAGACGAGGTCAACTTGTAAAGCCTGTAGATCGTTGATGAAATTGGGTCCCCAATGAATCTGGTAGACGCTATAGCCGGCTTCAGTTAACACTTGTTCGTGATGTTCCACCTCGGCATCTGTCTCGTCGACGACGTTATCGGCACCGACGAGCTTTTCTTGAATTGCAAAGTTTCCTCGTTTCTTATTCAATAGGCCGATTCTCGGTTTTGCTATTGTAGTTCGCACTTCGTAGTAACCTCTCTTTCTTTTGCCGCCCAACAGCTCCGGGATGATCGGCATCGCAAGACTACAAACGATTGAAACCCGGCCGCGCGCGATGTCCGATCCATCCCGACGTTATGTGTTGCCTCTTTAGCCAATATTGATTTGATCAACCAGCCCGCTAAGAGCTGTATCGCGAATTAGAGAATAACTACTCGAGATTTCAACAACGCACATTGTCTAAGCGTGCGTGCCTGCGAGAGAGTCGTGCTGCTCTGGCCGTATTTCTAACTATAATGCTGGCTCCCCGTAATTGGTACTTCTCGACGTGTGATGTGAGCGGCATTAGTCGACAATGAAAAGCTTGGCCCCTGCCAATGTTGATGACCGATGAGGCTCTGCATTATCGGCAACTTGATAACTCATGCCAGGCTTAAGAAAAAATATACGACCATCTTCAAGCTCCGTGCGCAATTCGCCATCAAAACAAAATAATATATGTCCTTTGCGGCACCAATGATCTGCTAAATAGCCAGGAGAATACTCAACCATCCGGACTCGTATATCTCCAAATAGTTGCGTTTTCCAAAACGCGACGCCAGTTTCACCTTTGTGTTCAATTCGTTCGATTTCTGACCAATTCGTAATGCCGAAAGGAGTATCAGTTATTTGCATGATCTATTCCCATTAGACACATAACGGTTTTGAGCTAAGCTGCGCCGCACGACTCCTTCCGGCTTTTTTCGTCCGCTGGCGGCGTCAGCTTCAGCGAGTTGTTAGATGGCTTCATTGGTCTTGTAGATCTGCAAGATTGTAAAAGAAGTGGATCAAAGCTTCTACACCGCGCTTCCAGGTTGGAATATGTAGTTTTTCATTGGGTCCATGCAGGTTAGCATCAGGCAAACTTAAACCTGTCAAAACAGAATCTATCCCCAGAATTTCCTTCAACTCCATCACTGCGGGAATCGTGCCTCCACTTCGGTTGAGGACCGGTTTAACTCCCCAGGCAGCCTCCAGGGCTTTACGCAGTGCTTCTACCCACGGAGATTTAGCATCCACCAATACCGCGGGACCCCCGCCGCGAAACTCGAGTTTCCAGGTTACTGTTTCAGGCAAGGATTCACGAACATAATTAGATGTTT
>DAOUUR010000321.1 GCA_030668045.1 bacterium | reverse complement strand
GGGCAGTTTCGTAGTTATGAGCGCGCAGCTCGGCTGTTATCGGAACATAGAAAGCTTTCTTTGTTGCAACCGAACTGCAGCCGGAGACAATCGCCAGTATCAGAAGGGCCGGCGCCAGTAGCGCCGACCCGATGTGAAACACTCTATGAAGCATCTACCACTTTCTGCTACCCTGCGAGATGCCCTTCTTGATTTTTTTGGTGCCGATCCAAACCTTCTCCGCCGATTCGATATTGATCAACTCCAGATCGGTTTGATAGAATACTGTTTTGCTGCCACCTTCCTGATCGACTATAGCCTTGATCGCACCGAGCAGAACAAAATCAGCGCCGGTCTCTTTCTTGAAGCGGGCCATTGTCTCCGGAGAAGCAAATTCCTGCTGGTGGGCCCGCTCGTCGAAGATGTCCTCTCGCTGCACCTTGGCCGCAACAAATTTGACCTGGTTTGAGTTAATCAACTCGCGCTCAAAATCAGTGGTAAATGTCTCGGTGTCGATATGCTCGCTGGTTTTGTTGCGAATCCGGGCGACTGTCACCACCGGCTTACGACCCTGCCCGGCGGCAAACTCGGTGAGCCAGGGGCGAGAGATGCAGTCGGAAACCATTTCGCCGGCAACCAGACGGCTGTCGGTATCGTTCCAGCGGCCGCTCAGGTCGGTGGTGCTCTCGGCATCAAGCCGGGTGATAGTTTTCCCACCACCGCAGGCAACAATCAGGCAGGCGGCCAGGCATAGAATGGTCGCGCCGAACATCAAGCTTTTCATCGTAAACTCCTTATCCTTAAGTAATTGATTTGATCTCCATTTCCGTTTGTCCACTATCAATAAGGTAGCCACTGTGAAAAATTGGCGTCAACTACAATTGTTGTTGGGTTGATTATCGTAAATGTTTGAACCACTTGATTAAGAATCGGTTAATTCTGTCGATAATATAATCCAAAGCCCCTAATAGGGAGGGGCAGTTTATGACTGTAATAAATGCTTTTCGAGCGACACTGGACCAAATCGTAGCGGCAGTCGGTGACTTGCCTTCTGCTCCTGCTGTGATGTCATCGGCCATGACACTCACAACCAATCTTGAATCGAAAGTAGCTGATGTCTCTTCAGTTCTGTCTTCCGACCAATCCTTGAGCGCCAAAGCTTTGAAATTGGCCAATTCTCCGTTCTATGGTCGCAAGCGCCAGGTCAAAACCCTTGAAGAGGCCATTCTGGTGCTCGGATTTGATGAGGTCCGCTCGATTATTATGGCCGTGTCAACTCAGAAGATGTTTGCCTCCGATGATACCGACGGTCCCGAATCCAAACTATGGCGACACTCGTTCGGAACAGCTGTCGCCGCTCGACAGATAGCTCGGTGGCTGGGTCATCCGGACGAGGGGGAAATCTATGTGGCCGGTCTGCTACACGATATCGGAAAATTGGTTCTCCTGCAGAAGATGAATGAGCGTTACATGGATGTGGTGACGCAGGTTGAAGCCAAGGCCGGTTCATTTCGCGCTCTGGAACAACAGGTGCTTCATTTCAATCACTGTGATGTTGCGTCAATACTGCTGAGCAAATGGTCATTTCCCTCCGATTTGGTCCAGGCCGTCACCGAACACCATCGCCCGCCATCATTCCGCGCCGGTGCAACTGCCCCGATAGCCCATGTGGTCTCGCTGGCCAACGACATCTCCAAGCACCTCGAAGTTGGGTTCGACGATGAACGAATCGACCCACTCTTCAGGCATCCTTCGGCCATGATTCTCAATCTTGGTCACGAAGCGACAGAGGAACTTCTTCTGGAAACTCGCACCATCTACCATTCCGAGATGAGCCTTTTCGAATCTCCGTAGCGCGGTGGAGACTCGTTTGCCCTCGAATTACTACAACGCTCCCAACAGCGCTATTACCAATGTCGAGGAGTTGAACGCCGCAACTTCAAAAAACTGTTCGAGTTCTTCTCTTGCCGTTTCCGATCCAGAACCACCGGCCAGGTCAGAGGCCGATCGAAAAATGATAAACGGCACATCGTTAACCGTGCAAACCTGTCCAACCGCAGCCGACTCCATATCGACAACATCTGCTGCAAACTCGGAGGCCAACCATTCTCTTGTTTCTTTGCGATCAATAAAGCTATTACCCGACACCCCGACCCCACCAACGATGATTTCAGGTGGACGGTCGCCGATTGACTTGAAGCCAACATCAGTTTCTAAAGCGTTGTTAAGCACCTTCAATAGATGCTCGTCCGATACAAACGCGGCCACTTGGCGAACTGCGCTATCGGCAGGAACAAAGATACCAATCGAACGATATTCAAAGCCTTCCGATCCATAGTAACCGTAATCGTGTTCGATCCATTCCAATGGTACCGCGATATCCCCGATCGCAACGGCGCTGTCGATCGCTCCTGCAATGCCGGTGAAAATGACCGCTATCGGATCGTACTGGTCGATCATCCGCTGAGTGGTCATCGCGGCGTTAGTCATACCGATCCCTGACTCAGCCAGTACAATCTCCTTACCGGCCAGTTTGCCTGTCAGCACGGTACGTCCAAGATGGTGATCGGTTCGTTCAACTGTCATCTTCTCCGCAAGTAACGTGCCTTCCTGCTCAAACGCATAGAGCAGCAGGTATGGTTGCGGTCCGTGTCCGCAAAACTGCGAACAACCGGTGGCCAGACCAACCATAACCACAGCCACGATCAGCAGGTGTGTCATCGTTCTGTTTTGTCGTTTGACGCTATCGATCATCTTTCACATCCTCCGTGCTTATCAACGTTATAGACGGGCGCCTTTGTCTTTGCTCCACGGTGCAACTGGCATGTTATCAGATGCTGGATTAGATCAGCACACCCTCTTCCCAACCCAGTTTGACGAGTTCAATCTTATTCGGATCACTGGTGCCGAGGCCAAACTTCTTGTCGGCGATGACAACGTGGTGTGCCGCCGGTTTAAGCGGGCGCTCTTCGCCGAAATATTCTTTCCGCCTGGCGTGGAAAATCTGCAGGCCAACCGTATCGGCGGCCACTGGATCGGTACTCACCAGCAACCCCTTATACGGCCAAAGATACTTCGGATCAAAATGGTGCCAGCCCTGACCGTGAAAGAGCGGAGTGAGCATCACCAGCACGTTAAGCCGCGTCTTACCCTTAACATTCGGTAACTCCCACAGCGCACCTAGATCGGCGCACGAATTGGGATGATACTTTGGAGGATCGGGTGAGAACATAATATAATTCTTAATCAGGCTGCCGACCCCCGACCAGGCATGAGTTCGCAGCGGGCGAGCATTGATCAACGCGGTGGCCTTCTCAAAGATCGGATGGCCTATGAGGCCGCGATCACTGATCCCGATTTTTTCTTTCGGGACTCCGGCTGACAGGACACCATTCTTGATAGCCTGCTCGACTTCAGTTGTGGTCGGTAGATTGGCCCAGACATTGGTCTTGATACCGACGATATCATCGGGGTTGATGATTTTCTTCCAGCAGGCGGCCGGGTCTTTCTTGTCAAACAAGACGGTCATCGCCTGATCCAGCATCTGCTGGATGACGTCGCCATTGATTTTTCCATCCGGACCCACAGCTTCGGGATGCCGGATGAGAACAACTCTGGATTTCTCTTCGTTCTTTATCAATTCCTCGGCCATCAAGGGCAAACCCGCCGCAAGACCGACAGCCGCACATCCGGTGCTCTTGATAAAATCGCGCCGGGTTAACTTCGTAGTT
>DAOUUR010000025.1 GCA_030668045.1 bacterium | reverse complement strand
TAGTTGAGGATGACGGAATTGTCCGCGGCAAAATCATCGAAGACGACAGTATCATTGACATCGAAGACTTCAGTTCCACTTTCTCCGCCAGTGGACTTATCATCGTATTGGCCTTTTCAGTCCTGTTTCTGGCAATGACGTTCCTGATAACGGCCCTGCTGCCACACCAGATGACCAGGTTTGCCAGTTGCGCCAACAGTCACTCGATCAGGACCTACTTTCTCGGCCTGCTGCTTCTGATTCTCATGCCGCTGGTAGTTACGCTTGTGGCCGTTACTGTCATCGGTCTGCTGGTCGTACCGCTGATACCATTTCTCTACCTGGCAGCTATCGGGATGGGAGCGATTGCTTTTGGTGATCGAATCGGGCGACAAATTATCTCGCGCCACCGCGGTTCGCAGGGACACCCTATGTTACAGGCGCTGACAGGTGTGACCCTTCTTATGTCACTGTGGCTGATCACAGCGATACTCCTGGGATCTTCCGATGAAATCTCACACGGCTTCGGCATATTCTTCCTGGTGATTTCAATTGTAACATCTTCGATACCTCTCTGCACAGGGATTGGCGCTGCCGCTCTCACTCGCTTCGGTTTCAAACCGTACCGCAGTTGGGCCGAACGCCAACAGGTGAAGGTTGAACCACCCGCTCCCACTCCGGCGCCACCGCCCATTCCAGACCAACCCGGCGAGATGCCTCCTGATTCCGATCCACTATCGGGTCCCAGTCCACCCGGTCATTCTGGGGGCAGCGAAGAAACCAGCCCTCCTTTCAGCCCCGGCACACGAGCCCCAAGGCCAACACCGCCTTCTTCCCCTGAAACAAATGATGACGATCTCTCGTAATCAGGACTGAGAGCAGATTTAATCAGGAGGACTATAGATTATGAATAAGTTATTGATTTTCACGCTAGCCTTGGCCCTGGTCGTTTGTTCTACCCTCTGGGCTCGCGGTCTCGAACATGACACACAAGAGATTGACGCGGAAAATGCCACGACAGTAGCCATCAACGGTGACTTCGCCGTCGGTGAATTCCTCATCACAGGTGGGGACATCTCAGTTGTAGCGGTTTTTGACATCCACTACGACCCGCGCGAAATGGACTACGATATCGACTACGAAGTCAAAGGCGGCACAGGATTTCTTGAAATCGATAGCTACTCCCGCCGCAATCACGACCTCGACACCGAAGACAGCCGATGGGAGATCGTTCTGTCAAATCGGTATCCCGTCACCCTCGATCTGGACATAGGTGCCTGCGAGGCCGAATTCGATCTCGGTGGCATACCACTAACCGAACTGTCGCTTGAAATCGGCGCTGCCTCTGTTGAAATAATTTTCTCCGAACCTAACCCGGAACGACTCGAAGAAATCAGTATTGAGGCCGGTGCATCGTCGGTAGAGATGGAATCAATCGGCAATGCCAATTTCGATGAATTCCGTTTTGAGGGTGGCGTCGGCTCCTTTGATATGGACTTCCGAGGTGAATACTCCGGCGAAAGCGAAATCTCCATTGAGATCGGGATGGGATCAGCCGACATCATCCTGCCGCGTGGCGTTCCCGTCAGAGTCGAAACCAGTGGCGGTAATTGGCTCTCATCAATCGACTTCCACAACGATGACCTTGAAGAAATCGATGACGACCTGTATGAGACGGAAGATTTTGATCGCGCCAAAGACCGAATCATTCTGGAGCTGGATGTCGGCATGGGTTCAATCGACGTCTACTGGAAAAAGTAACGACTATAAAAAAACTTGAAGCTTCACCTCAGCGGCGATCCATCTCACGGATCGCC
This sequence comes from bacterium, assembly GCA_030668045.1. Lineage (GTDB taxonomy): Bacteria > Zixibacteria > MSB-5A5 > GN15 > FEB-12 > DAOUUR01. The sequence continues at coordinate 11,092 of DAOUUR010000025.1, read as the reverse complement.
GCTCTTTCTTTGAAACAACAAAACAAACTTGTTGCCGGGGCAATCCTAACTCTCGTATAATGCCGCCAGACGAACCGATCGTTGCCACCTAATAGACCGGAACCTGTGGCCGATCAACCTTGTATAAACGACACTTATCAACTGATGACGGAATGAGATATGAAAAAAACTTTACTTACATTGAGCCTGATGCTGACAATGCTGGCGACGAACGCCTCGGCCGACATACAAACCAGAATATTCGCCGCTCGTGACAAAGTACTACCGGCGCTGGTTCACATCCAACCGGTCGTGAAAAACTACCGAACCGGCCAGTTGGAAAAACAGGCGGTCGTTGGCTCGGGCGTTGTGTTCCACCCCGACGGTTATGTCGTCACGAACTATCATGTGGCCGGTAAGGCCGAAAGAATCATCTGCACCCTTCACGATAAAGAGATCGTCACCGCCGAGTACATAGGTGGCGACCCGCTGACCGATATCTCAGTGATAAAACTCGACCTCACCGACTACACCGGCACTTTAGAAGTTGCCGAATTCGGAAACTCTGATGAAATCGAAGTCGGCCAGTATGTGCTGGCGATGGGCTCTCCTCTGTCACTGTCGCGGTCAGTCTCGGCGGGTGTCATCTCGACTCGTGACCGTTACTTCAGTCCCGATGTCCGCCTGCCCTCCGGGGAACGCACCGGCCGCTACAATCTGTGGCTGCAAACCGACGCTGCCATCAATCCGGGCAACTCCGGTGGCCCGCTGGTTGACCTTGAGGGACGGGTTGTCGGAATAAATTCACGCGCCAGTTTCTTTGCCAACAACCTCGGTTTCTCTATCCCCATCAACGTTGTCAAAGACGTAACCGCTGCTATCCTGGCCGAGGGAAAAGTCACGCGAAGCTGGATCGGCCTTCATTGCCAGGCGCTTCAGGAACTTGAGGAATACTTCGGCACCACTGCCCACAGTGGCGTTCTGGTTTCTTCGATTGATCCCGGCTCGCCAGCGGAGAACGCCTTCTTGAAAGCGGGCGATATCATTCTGGAAGTGGACGGCATACCGGTATCGGCCAGATTTATCGAAGAACTACCGCACTTCTACGCCCTCATCGCCGCTAAAAAACCCGGCAGCGAAATCACTCTGACGGTCTACCGTAACGATGAAACCTATACCTTTACTATCCCCACCAGACAACTCAGTGACTCGCAGGGTGAGGATTTTGAATGTAAAGAATGGGGCTTCACCGTTAAAGCTATCACCCAGCAGATGCAGATTGAAAACCAGTTGCAGGATACCAGCGGCGTATATATCACCGGTGTCAAACCAGCTGGACCGGCTGGAGAAGGTGGCCTGCGACCACGCGATGTTATTACTACTGTCAACCGAACGGCTATCTCCAGTCTCGGGGGATTTATTACAAACTATCAGGCGTTGGATCTGGAAGGCGAGCAGAATATTCTGCTGACGGTATCCCGAAGCGGCGCCACTCGTTTTGTGTTCTTGGAGATTAACGATTACGCAGGAGATAACCCCCATGAATAAGCTCCACTTCGTTACTACCATCCTACTAAACACACTGCTGATCCTGATGTCAGTGACCTCCTCGCCTGCTCAGGAATTCGATTTCGATAAGCTCGAAAACCAGATCCACGACTATGGCGTCATAATGGAACTCCGGATCGAATTCTCCTTCGGGATGCACAACACCGAACAAACCAGCCGACTGTTAGGAACGATTGTCTCCGAGGATGGCCTTATTATTTTCGACGGCACCACTCTCTCCAGCGATGTCACTTTTTCATCTATTGCCAGGATGGCCGTCAAATCAACCCCGACCCGGATTGAGGTCACTACTCTTGATGGCGAAGAATACCTGGCCGAACTGGTAGGCGTTGATCGTTTCACGCGGATTGGCTTTGCCCGGATAACCAACGCGGAACGATCCTTCAAACCGATCACCTTCAAGGCTACCAGGACGCTACAGGTGGGAGAGTGGTTCACACTCTTCACGTTGTTGCCCGATTTTGTTTCGCCACCTCTTTCCACCGACATTGGCATGCTCTCCGGGATCATCACTTCACCAGAGCATTTCCCTCTGATGGTCGGTTTTGGTCGCTCCGAAATAAACTCCGTAATCTACGACCGAAACCTGGAACCGGTTGGTGTGCTCGGCACCCTCATGGACCCCTCCGCCGCCTCCGCCGACCGTAACGGCATGCTCGAATCGTTCCGCCCTTACGGATCAGCACCGCTGCTGGGCCTCATCACAGCCGATCGCCTGACCGCCCTGATCACCGACCCACCCCGCAAAGGCGAAGTTGACCGCGGCTGGCTCGGCATTACGCTTCAGGCTCTCACCCCTGAAATTGCATCGTTCTGGGGTATCTCTGTCCCCGGTGGAATTATCGTCAACGATATCGTCACCGGTTCTCCCGCCGAAAACGGCGGACTTGTTGTCGGCGACATTGTCTATCAGATCAACGGCGAGCAGGTCGAGGTCGACAAGGAAGACCAAATCCCCATCTTCCAGCGAGGAATCGCCGAGATGGGACCCGGGACCAGTGTCGAACTGGCGGTCCTGCGACCGATCGATCAGGGTATCGATTCTCAGATCGTCCTTGTCACTCTTGGCGACGCCCCGATTGCCGCCACCGAAGCCGATGATTTTGAGAGCGAACAGATTGAAATGAAAGTCCGAAACATGGTTTTTGGCGACTATCTGAGAAACCAGCTTGACCAACAAACTTTCAGAGGTGTCGTCGTCTCCGAACTCAAGCAGGGCGGACTGGCCGCTGTCGGCGGTCTCAAGATTGGTGACTTTATCCAGCGAATCGGCAGCACCGAAGTATCCGATGTTGTTGATGCCGAGGCAGCTTTCGTCTCACTGGAAGAAGAACGACCGAGCGAGATCATTTTCTTCGTCTGGCGAGATAATAAAACACTCTTTGTTAACGTCAAAACCGACTGGCAGTAGCAGCGCAGATATTGACTGGATAGAGTAAGGCCAACACTTCTATCGCCATCACTGGCAACTTCCGCTTGCGTTCACGGCCGGAATCATTATATTCAACTTAGATGCATCGAATTACGACTTAGGCACTCCGCTGCATGTACTTGCCTGCAATCGGAGGACTACTTTTCGGCAGTACTGATCACACCTCGTCCCGAGCTAACTGCTCTACGCCCTTGTCTATCAGCTGGTTAGCCGGAAGATACCGGGTCTGTCGAGCCTTCAAAAAGAGTGCTGATTATTTTCGCCGACTGCGGCACACCCTTTGCGAAAATGATCTCTCGAAGATGGTTCGACAATTATTTGAAAGGGTGATAATTATGTTAAGACTTGTAAAGTTGATCTTAGTGATAGTAGTCAGCGTTCTGGCGGCCTCTGCCGCAATGGCTGTCCCGGTCTCCTATTCTGGCGTGGTAACCTGTGATTCGGTTGAGGCAAGCCCTGGTTCACAAGTTGTAATGAACCTGCGCCTGACCAACAATGACCGGGCCATCTCCGGCATTACGATCCCGTTGAAATATTCCAATCCGTACCTGACTGTTGACTCAGTATCATTTGTTGGCACTCTGAAACCTGCCGATATCAGCGGCGTGGCCCATATTGATATGGCCGAACTGACAGTTCGGGTCTCGTATATTCCCACCATCCAGTCCGGAAGCACTGAAATACCGACTTTTTCCACAGCCAGTGGTATTCTGGCCAAAATCTACTTTTCAATTGATCCGGCCACTCCCGAAGGACATCTACCGATTGATTCGATCAACATTGACCAGATTATTTCTTCGGGTGAACCGGAGATCCATTTCTGGACCAGAATTGAGTTCACCGATGCCTCCGGCTCCTATTTCTATCTACCCGACTGGGTCCCCGGTGATATCCTTGTCAGCGGCTCGCTTGCGGCCGATGACAACCCCGAGCCAGGCCTGCCGGGCGATTTCCAACTCAGCCAGAACTACCCCAATCCGTTCAACCCGTCAACCGTCATTGAATTTTCTCTCCCTCAGTCCTCTCAGGTCAATCTGGCCATTTTCAATGTTCTGGGCCAGACTGTGACGGTCCTGACCGACCGACAGATGCCCGCCGGTGTTCATCGAGTCGAATTTGACGCTACTGACCAGCCCAGCGGTATCTATTTCTACCGCCTCTCCTATGGCCAGGAATCCCTGACCAGAAAGATGATCCTCGTCAAATAAACATTTTCTGAAAAGTTGCCGATCAATACAGGGATAGAGCCACTAACGGCTCTGTCCCTGTTTTTTTTGTATTGGCAACTATGAGTCAAGCTGTTCAAGACCAAAAAGAAGTCAGAATCGGCGATTACGTCATCACGGGGCGAATCGGTCAGGGTGGCATTGCGGTTATTTTCAAGGCTCGCCAAGAGTCGCTCAACCGTGACGTCGCCATCAAAATGCTCTCCTCGAAACTGACCAACGATCCGGAGATCGTCCGACGCTTCGAGCGGGAATCACTGGTTGTCGCCAAACTCAACCATCCCAACATCGTCCATATCATCGACCGTGGCGAGGCCGGCGACAGGTACTACTTCGTGATGGACTACATTGATGGTTCATCTCTACGCGAGGTCATTGATTCGGCTAAGATTCCCCTGCAGACAAAGTTGGAAATGGTGGTTCAGTCATTGAAGGCGCTGGACTATGCTCACAAGAACGGTGTGATTCATCGCGACATCAAACCGGCCAACATCCTTGTTGATCGTCAGGGAAATGCACTGGTTGCCGATTTTGGCATTGCCCAGATTGTTGGCACGCCTGACCACGAGATGACGGCGTCCGATGTGGTCATGGGTACGATGGCATACATGTCGCCCGAGCAGAAGTTGAGTTCCACTAACGTCGATCAGACCACCGATATTTACGCGATGGGCATTATCATCTATGAAATCCTGGTCGGAAAGAAACCGCAGGGACATTTCAAGATGCCTTCTGAGATCAATTCCAGTCTCAGCAAGGATTTTGATAAAATCATTCTCAACGCTCTGGCTCAGGAACCTAAGGAACGCTATCAGACAGCAGTCGAGCTTAAGGATGCTATCCTCGACGCAATCGACATGGAGAGCGGCGCACCGGCCAAAGACGAATTCACCATTTCGGGAACCGATTCTTTCCTCGGCAAGTGTCGCCATCTCGATACGATCAAAGAAACGCAGTTCTCAAGCACTGTGCTGGTAGAGAACCGCGATACCAAAAAACTGTTTGTAATCAAGAAACACCAACGAGGCGATACCGGCCGCAAAGAAGCCAAGATGCTCACTTCGCTGAAGCATCGTAATATCATCAACGTTCTCGGTTGCGGCGGTGACAGGAAAAACACCGCCATCATCTCAGAGTATGCCCAGGGCGGGTCGCTGGCTGATCGGATGGCCCGTAAATACGATTTGAACAGGGCCATGAAAATCATTCTGGCCGTTGCATCAGGTCTTGATTTTGCCCACAAGAACAACATTGTCCACGGCAATCTGCGACCCTCAAACGTGCTCTTTGATAACCGCGAGGAAGTCAGGCTGTCTGATTTTGGTATGCCTGCTCACTATGATGCCGCCAATAAGCGAAACTGGTATGCTTCACCCGAACGCAAGAGATCCAAGCAGGCCGACATCTATGCCATGGGCGTCATCCTTCACCAGTTGCTGACCGGCCGCAACCCGGCCTATGATTCCGGCTCCAACCTTCAGCGGATCGAAGCGACCAGAAGATTACCCGATGAAGTTTTTAAGATGCTGTCAAAGATGCTCGGTATCAGGGTAGCCCGTCGTTACAGAAGCTGCGACGAGTTCCTTCTCGATTGGGATGATTTCGAACAACGCCGGAAAAGAGCCGTGTCAAAAAGAGTCGTGGCCAAGAAACCGCCCAAACTGTCCCCTCGCTCTACACCCATCTGGCAGTATGTTGTCTTCGGTGTCGTGGTTGTGGTAGCTGTGGTGGTCGTCCTCCAACTCATCGGCATCCCCAGGTAGATATCCCCGGACACGGAGTTACACGATGCTATCCGCTCGCTATACGGATAGAGAGCAATTGACTTGAACGAAAGACTGACCTGTCAGTCGTTCCAGGGGTAGGTGTAGCGATCTACACAATGTATGCCGGAGGTGGGTGCTGTCAAATCGACCGTTACCTCCAGAACTTCCTCTCCCTGCGGTTTATATGGTTCTACAACTGTTATCGTGTATTCGCCCGGCGGGAGGCTGTAAAGACGATAGTCGATATCAAACAGGCAGAGGCAATCACAGCCGCCCATAAACAGCGAATCAAGCTCGGTAATTGTAATATGAAAACCCTCGAACGTAATCTCGGCCGCAACGACCGGACAACAATTCAAGGTAGCGTTAATATGTTTCAAATCAAGAGTACCGCCACCATCCCACTGATACTGGAGGCAGTCCTGATCCGGTGGTGTTTCGGCTATACTGTCCAGCATATCAAACACCTTACAACCCGTATATTTCATGATCTTACCAACCGGCTCTTCAGGCTGCTCCCCCCGATCAACACAATGCATACCTGAAGCAGGAACAGTAAAGTCAACATCGAGCACCAACGGCTCATCTTCCCATAGTTCGTACGGTCCGATTATCTGGATTACATAATGCCCCGGCGCCAGGTCGTTGATCTCGTAGCTAACATCAAATTCGCAAACACACCGACAGGGAGCGAACGCGTGCTCAATCTCCTCAATGAAGAGCGTATCCAAAATCATACTGACATTGATACTGACAGAGTCGAGACAACAATTCAGTATGGCATTTATGTGGTCTATTACAAGTTTTCCTTCTCCGTCATACTCATATTGAAAGCAGTTCGGCGGCTGGAAAGGCCCTCCGAGATCGCCACCGGAAGGAGCAGGTTTGCATCCAAAATAATCGGTTACCTCGCCCTCAGGAGTATGATTTATGCCCCATGGATAGCCACTCCGTTTGACACAGAAAGTGCCCGATGGAGTCGTGGACAGGTCAACTGAAAACTGAAGCAGCGGGTCGTCCCCTACAAAATGCATGTACGGTTCCACAACCTTTATAGTATAAGTACCGGGATTGACATTTCCGACTGAGTATTCCATATCATAGAGGCAAAGACAGAAACACGGGTTGGTTAGATATTCCTGTTCAACAATCGTGATCACGTTTCCCTCAAGGCTCACTTCGACCCCAAACGAGTCCGGACAGCAATTGAAAGCGGCATTGATATGTTTGATCGACAAAATCCCCTCACCGTCATATTCAAATTCAATGCAGTCCTGATCCGACCCTTTCCCATCGCCGGCATGGAAATCCTCGAAGACCTTGCAGTCACCAGCACTTACAGTTGACCCCATGAGGGGAGTCAGTTCAGGTTCAGTTACAGTATTGTTGGAATCGCTGCATCCAGCCATAACAAACAACAAACCGGCTACTGCCACCAGAGCCACCCCGAACCACATCATTCTCACTTTTCTGATATAGGAATTCATTTCGACCACCTCCATTTGATTCACTACTAACAATAACGATTATAATGTCAATTTTGTCAAAACATTTTTTCACCAACCCGAGGCTGCTAGCCTGCCGGTGACGCAATTTTAGCGCCGGTCTGGCGAGATCGACCGACAGGCAAAGGCCAAGCAAAACTTATTGACAACAACCAACTTAACGCTATATTAACAATAAATACAGGGGTCCGTAGTTCGCCCTGCATCACCATAGTTCACCTTAGGTAGCATCTTTAATGAGGATAGCCATGAAACAATTGCTGCGACGTTGTATTTTGCTTTGTCTGGTTCTGTTTTTCCTTCCGGTCATCGGTGAGGCCGAAACCGACTATATGCTCCGCCTGAAGACCAAAGATTTTGTGCCGCAAGAGATAAGTAATGCTGGCTCTCTTTCAAAATCGCTGGCCGGCAGCCATGTTATCATTCAGTTTGATGGCGCCCTTGATCAGGCCACCCGCTCACAGCTGTCTGCTGAAGGAATTGAGATTCTTGACTATATCCCAAATTTCGCCTACTCCGCAAAAATAAACCATCCTATCGATCAAACGCTGGCTGATTCTTACGACATCCGTTGGATTGACGCCATCGAACCTGCTCTGAAGATAGAGCCACTGCTGGCCCGCAATGGAATTGGCGATTGGGCCAGGCGTGGTGATGGTCGGGCGCAGTTCGCTGTCTCATTACACCGCGATGAAGATGCCCAGGCTCTGTCAAGACAATTTGAGAAAGATCTGGGCGCTGAGATCATAGGTTTTGAACCAACCGCAAATACCATTGATTTGATTATTCCCGAAGCAGCATATTACCGACTGGCTGAACTTGATGGCGTCATCTGGATCAAGCAGGCCAATCAACCACCAAAAGCTTTGATGGACAAGGCTCGTGCCACCACCGGTACCGAGACGCTGCATGCTGCCCCGTACAACCTCACCGGTGCCGGTACCGCTGTGGGCGTCTGGGATGTGGGCCTCGTTGACAATCTACATCCCGATCTGATGGGCAGGATAATTACACCGGACGGCGGTACTGTTGCTTTCCACCCCACCCATGTCACCGGAATCGTCATCGGCAGCGGTTACGAATCTGATGGTCAATATAGAGGAATGGCCCCACAGGGAAAGGTCGTCTCCTACAATGCCTGGAGCTCTACCAGTGAGATGAGTTCCGAGTACACGCTGGCTCAGGCAATGTACGGCGCCAAAACATCCAACAACTCGTGGGGGCACGGTTATAATGCATCCCCCGAAGTGTGCGACGAAATAATGGGCGCCTATACCTCCGAATGTACATCACTTGACAATATCGTTCGCGGCACCAGCACGCTACCATGGGTAATATGCTGGTCGGCTGGGAACGAACGGGGAAGTGATCCCGACGATTGTGGCGGCCAGGGGTTTGTTTATCGTACAATCATTCAGCTGGCCTCAGCCAAGAACGTCCTCACAGTCGGCGCATTAGACCCGGTGACTGATGCCATGCTGTATTTCTCCTCCTGGGGTCCATGCAAGGATGGCCGGATCAAGCCGGATGTCACTGCTCCCGGATGTATGACAAGTTGTGCTAATGGCGGCGGCTATGCGGTTGCGTGCGGCACTTCGATGGCTTCACCTGCCGTAGCCGGTATTGTGTCTCTGCTTCATCAGCAGGCTGAAGCAAGTTTCCCCATCACCTATGCACAAATGAGATCCGCCGCGTTCAGGGGATTGATTATCAACGGCGCCAAGGACCTCGGACGTGTCGGTCCGGATTATGAATTCGGGCACGGTCGTGTTGATGCTCTCAATTCCGTGAGAAAACTGCTTACCGGTGATTCCTCTTTTGTTGAGAACTGGCTTGCTACCGCCGGCGACGAGCACACATACGATCTGACCGTTCCCAGCAACACCGAAGAATTACGAGTAACCCTGGTCTGGGATGATTGGGGAGCATTCACTCTCACCGACATTGCGCTGGTTAATGATCTCGACCTGGTTGTTATTGACCCCTTCGGTCAGGAGTATCACCCTTGGATACTAGACCCGGAGAACCCCAGCCAATCGGCTACAACGGGTGAAGACCACCTCAATGTAATCGAAACGGTATCAATAATGGAACCGTACCCCGGACTATACACGGCCAGAGTACGGGGCTACAATATGCCGGGCGGCATCCAAAACTACGCTATTGTCTTCACACCCGACGCCATCCACACACCCGGTAATGAAAGAGCACTGGCCGTCTTTGACTCTGACGATGTCGAAATTGACCCCGGCCAATCGACCCTGGCCGAGTTCTGGGTCACCAACGTTGGTACTTTGACCGACTCTGTTACCGTTCATATTGAGGACGACCTGGGTTGGATTAGCGGCGCCATCGACGACGAGCTGACTCTCGGACAATATGACTCAGCGTACTACTCCGTCACCGCAACTGTTCCCGCCGAGGCTATGGCCTGGGATAAGAGTTGGATTTCGTGTACTACTGTCAGTAAGACCGACGGAGCTATCAATTCAAACAGTCAGGTTGCTGTGGATGTCAGCGCTAATTACAGCCTGGCGCTGACAATCCCCCAAAGCGATACCGTAGTATCGCCTCAGGTGGTCCCCATAGCCGTTACAGTGGAAAACACCGGCAATGACTATGACAGAGTAAGCGTCGTTCTATCCAGTGAACTCGAATGGACACTCTACCCGGTTGCTTCTGGTACCAATCTTGCCCCCGGCACCGATACAACTTTCAACTTTACCGTAACTGTGCTGGCCGAAGAAGACCATCTTGCCAACAACCTGATCACAATCGATGTCACCAGCGAGGGAGGTGTCATCGAACAATCCTCCCTGACGCTGACAGTATATAATCCATATCAACCACCTCAGTTGGCCACTCCCAACGATAATCTATACACACAGGGCCGGGTATTCACTTTCGATTGGGAAGATGTCGAGGCAGACTCTTTCTCACTTTACATCGGAACCGACCAGTTAATGACCGATGTCACACAAGACTACCGCGGCCTCACTCAAAACTCATTTACCATACCGACGGCAGACTCCCTCGGCGACGACGGTTACTACTGGGCTGTCCGACGCTATGTTGACGCTGACTCATCATCAATTCAGCGTTTCCCACATTGGTTGGTGGTAGACAATATCGCACCGACTCCCGCGCATCCGGTCCAACCCAAGGAAAATGAGTTTGTTGGCGTTCCCAATTTCGTATTCTATTTTGCGTGGGGTGCCATGCCCAACAGCAACGATATAACCGAAGCTCCCGAATCATATCGCCTGCGCGTAAGTAATGATTCCACTTTTGCAACCGGAACTTTGCAATACGACGTCGAGTTCGCTCCAGACTTCATCATGCCCGACACTCTTGATCAGGGACCCGCCTACTGGGCGGTCCAGCGACTGGACCTGGCCGGAAACGAAGCCCCGTGGTCCACGACTGCAACTTTCAGACTCGATTCTGAAGCACCCGCCATTCCCACGCAGATATCCCCTTACGATAACAGTGCAGCGGGCGGTCTGAGTGTCAACCTCTCGTGGGTCACCGACGAGCCAGCGCCTTACGATGAGTCACCGGAATCCTACTACCTGCAAATGGCCACTGACTCCACTTTCTACGATGTTGTTCTCG
>DAOUUR010000618.1 GCA_030668045.1 bacterium | reverse complement strand
TTTACAATCCCGATCAGGAAGATTACAACAGCGATTATATCGGTGACGCATGCTGCTGCATTGGCGTTCGCGGTAACGCCAATGCCGATTCCGAGGAGAAGGTAAACATCAGCGACATCACTTATCTGATTGGGTACCTCTTTGGCATCCCTCTTGGCCCGGCCCCGTTATGCCAGGCGGAAGGAAATGTTAATGGTGATATCGACGAGATGACAAACATTGGCGACATTACGTATCTGATTGAGTATCTATTTGGCATCCCGCTCGGTCCAGCTCCGCAACCATGCCCGACATATTGATCGTCGGATTGAAAATATGAAGAAACGAAGTAACAAGAGGCCCCGATCATAATCGGGGCTTTTTGCTGGAAGTCGTTTCGCCTGCGACTTTGTAGTTGCCTTGGGGATTGTTTGCTTGTAAAATCACACCGAGACAACAACCGATTGAAACCGTACGTGTATAACAGACCAGATCGAGTCGACATAGAGGAATCGGGATTAGCATGGCAAAGAATTTCGCACTGACCGGAGTTTCAGGATATATCGCGCCGAGGCACCTCAAAGCAATCGGCGAGACAGGGAATCGACTGGTGGCGGCTGTTGATCCAAACGATTCAGCCGGTATAGTTGACTCGTATTTCGACAACGTGCGCTTCTTTACCGAATTTGAGCGGTTCGACCGACATATCGAAAAACTGCGACGACGGAACCATGAGAACCAGATTGATTACCTCAGCATATGCTCTCCGAATTATCTTCACGATGCACATTGCCGGTTCGCTCTCCGCGTAGGTGCCGATGCCATTTGCGAAAAACCGTTGGTGCTCAATCCCTGGAATATCGACGCCCTCCAGGAGCTCGAAAACGAAAGCGGCCACCGCATTCACACTGTCCTCCAACTGCGGGTACATCCTGCCCTGATCGCTCTTCGCGAGAAACTTCTGGCGGAGAAGAGTGACGCCAAGAAAGATGTTGTCCTTACCTACATCACCAGCCGCGGCCCCTGGTATCTGGTTTCCTGGAAAGGCCAGGTCGAGCGCTCGGGTGGACTGGCGACTAATATCGGGATACATTTTTTCGACATGCTCATGTGGTTGTTTGGCCCTGTTGAACACTCTGAGGTTCATCTGGCCGACCCGGTTCGCACGGGCGGCTTTTTGGAACTGGAGCGGGCTCGTATCAAATGGTTCCTGTCGGTTGACAAGGATGACCTGCCCGAAGAAGTACAGAAGAAAAACCAGCGGACCTTCCGGTCAATCACAATCAACGGAGAGGAAGCTGAATTCTCCGGCGGCTTCACTGATCTGCATACGATAATTTATCGCGAGGTGTTGGCCGGACGCGGGTTTGGCCTTGACGATGCCCGCCCATCGATCGAACTGGCTCGGACTATCCGCGAGGCCGACCCCATCGGCAAAAACCCCAATTCGCATCCATTGATCAACTCGCTTTAGTCGCTACACATAACCTACTCCTTTATATTATAGCCGTAATGCGTTGTTGCGCTGTTTCGTACGGCGCCTGTGTGTGAGCTGGACT
>DAOUUR010000243.1 GCA_030668045.1 bacterium | reverse complement strand
CTGGTATTCTGATCCACCGGAAAACTCTCCGTTGATTGGTGCCCCGAGCACGCTTTTTGCTCCTCATATTGGAGCGTCAACAAAGGAAAATATGTTACGCATCGGTGAGATCGTCGAGTCTTTGATTCGCGAAAACCAGGATGCGTTGAAATAGACCTGATATCGAAATCGTTTGTTCTTAAAGAGGTAAAAAATGTCGCACAGAGTATTCAATTTTAGTGCTGGACCCGCCACCCTGCCGCTTGAAGTATTGGAAAAGGTTCGCGCAGAGTTTCTCGATTACGAAGGCTCGGGGATGTCGATCATCGAATCGTCGCACCGTTCTCCGCAGTATGATGCTATCAACAACGACGCTATGGCCCTGTGTCTGGAACTGCTCGGCCTGGACGATAGCTACAAGGTACTGTTCCTCGGCGGTGGTGCCTCCACTCAGTTTGCGATGGTTCCGCTCAACTTGCTGACGGAAGGAAAAACCGCGGCCTATGTTGACACCGGGAGCTGGGCAAGCAAGGCCATGAAAGAAGGCAAGAAGGTGGGAAAAGTTCACCTGGCCGGATCGAGTAAGGATCAGGACTACACCCGAATCCCAAAACCGTCTGAGATCAATTTCCCCAAGGACGCCGCATACCTGCACGTGACATCCAACAACACAATTTTCGGGACGCAGTATCACGAGTTTCCCGATACCGGCAATGTGCCGTTGATCTGTGACATGTCTTCAGATATTGCGTCGCATCAGTTGGATTTCAAAAAATTCTCTCTCATCTATGCCGGTGCTCAGAAAAATCTCGGCCCGGCTGGCGTGACGGTTGTCGTTATCAAGAAAGATTTACTGTCTCGTTCGCCCGAGAATCTATTGACAATGCTCAACTACAACACTCACGCTGACAAAGATTCGTTGTTCAATACGCCACCAGCCTTTGGAGTGTATGTCGTCAAGCTTGTTTTCGAGTGGATCAAAGCACAGGGCGGCATCGCGGCCGTTGAAAAAGTCAACGCTGCGAAGAAGGATATGATCTATGGTATGATGGATGAGAATCCGGATTACTTCAAGGGCACGGTTGAACCGGCAAGCCGCAGTTGGATGAATCTTACCATGCGTCTGCCGTCAGAAGAGTTGGAAAAGAAGTTCATCGCCGAGGCCAAGGCAGCCGGTCTGGTCGGTCTCAAAGGACACCGCTCGGTTGGCGGGATAAGGGTTTCGATGTACAACGCCATGCCTACTGAGGGAGTGGAAAAGCTGGCGTCGTTTATGGAGGCATTCAAGAAAGCCAACTAAGCCGAACCAATAGACATCAACACTTGAGTCCGGGTGCCTCTGGTATCCGGACTTTTTTGTGTCGTTGACGCACCTCCAGCGAGATTCAATAGAGCCTATAGAGTACACCCGGGAATGTTCGACCGATGTCCCCCGGAACATATAGCCGAGCTTTCCGCTTGACAGAATGACGGTTCTCGGTATATTGAATTATCCTCGCCAACGTGTCGTTACCGCCAATGGATGATAATCTAATAAGCGATTCGGGAGAGGTGTGCTTATGATGTCTTTACATAATTTTCTACGCAAGAACTTGAGAGAAGGTTTAATGAGGTTTACAGTGCTTTTGCGTTCACAGGCCTTTCTTGTGGTGGCAATTGCTTTGGTGGCAATTTTACCGATTGTCGCTTCAGCCGAATCAGATCACGCAATCCGCCTGAAACATGAGACCTTGGCACCCCAGAGAGTTACCGACGTCGCCGCCCGCTCGGCGGAACTGGTTGATCACCACGTTCTCGTCCAATTTGACGGGCCGATTGATGATGCCATGCACGCGCAGCTTGCCGCTGAAGGAATTGAGATTCTTAATTACGTACCGGACTTCTCTTTTACAGCGAAGTTGACCCTCCCTATTACCCAATCAACTCTTGATTCCTATGGCATCCGCTGGTTTGGCAGCATAGAGCCGAGTCAGAAGATTGCCCCCCTGCTGACCAGCTCCGGGGTTAAAAATTATGCTCGTCGGGGAGACGGTCGAGCGCAGTTCGCTGTCATTCTTCACAAAGATGCAGACGCGCAGGCATTTGCTCTGAGGCTCCAGCAGGAATACGATGCCGAAATACTCGGCTTTGCGCCGTCGATCAACGCTGTTGATCTGATCATACCCGAGCAGGCGTACTACCGACTGGCCGAGGAGGATGCCGTGACGTGGATCGAGCAGGCCGGACCAACGCCTAAGCCAGCCTTAAACCTGGGGCGGGAATTCACCGGATCAGAATCTCTCCAGCTGCCCCCCTGGGATTTGAGAGGGCAGAACGTTATGGTGGCTCATTGGGACTGGGGGAACCCCGACGAGACTCATCCCGACTTCATCGGAAGGGTGACTATTGCCCGTTTCGATACGGTGACTTCACATGCGATGGCCGCTACCGGTGTTTTGATTGGTGACGGCACTCTATCGGACGGCCTGTATCGAGGGATGGCACCCGAAGCCAACATGGCATCTTTTCATTGGTTTGAGACTCTATCTGAGCTTGATTCAGATTACAATCTGGCCCAGTACTACTACCACGCGCAGGTTGCCACTGCTGACTTTGGGTGGAGCGCTGATGACCCAACTGATCTGGCTGAGTGCCTGGCCACCGATGGAAACTACTTCTCCGAATGTGCCGCTCTTGACGACAGGATATATCAGTCGGTCGCTCTGCCTTTTGTTCAGACATGGCCGGCAGGCAACGACAGGGTCGATTTTGGCGGCTTGTTCGGGGGATCATGTGGCTCTTACTTTGGATGGGATTACCAAACTGTGCAGCCCTATGCTACCGCCAAGAACGTCATTGCCGTTGGAGCCGTCAGAGTGGATAACGTCATGACCACATACTCAAGCTGGGGACCGTGCGATGACGGGCGGATCAAACCGGACCTCGTTGGACCAACCGATCTGATTACGACGGCCTGGCTGGGGGGCTACGGAGGTTTTGGGGGGACCTCTTGCGCGGCACCAGCGATTGGAGGGACGATAATGCTTCTGCGACAGCTAGGCGACATGACGTATGGATTGAATCATATGCTTTCCAGCACATACAAGGCGATTATCCTCAACACCTGTGTTGATCTTGGAGAAGTTGGCCCCGATTACCAGCACGGGTACGGGAAAATCGATGCCGTTGCAGCTGCTGAGAAAATTCTGATGGGTAACTCTTCGTTCGTCAGAGATGTTCTGGCCACCGGCGAGGAGCACTACTACGATCTGACGATTCAGAGCGGTACCGACAAACTCAGCGCCACGGTGGCCTGGGACGATCCGGCACCATCTCTGCTCTCCGGACCTTCCCTGGTGAACGATCTGGACATCGTATTGATTGATCCGTTTGGCCAGGAGCATTTTCCCTGGATTCTTGATGGCGACAACCCGTCGCTACCGGCTACTACAGGAATCGATCACATCAATAATGTGGAAGAGGTGACAGTCATCAATCCGTATCCAGGTTTGTGGACTGCCCGCGTCAGTGGCTACAACGTTCCCGAAGGTCCGCAGGACTATTCTGTGGCGTTTACACCTGACGCCATCCATCGACCCGGCAACGAAGCGGTCCTGGCTGTCTTCTGTTCGACCGACACAGTAGTAAATGCTGGCTTATCCGCGACGGTTGAGTTCTGGGTGGCCAACCTGGGACACCACACTGATTCGGTGACTGTGCACATTGAAGATGATCTCGGTTGGATCGATGCAGTAGTTAGCAATGAGCTGATTCTCAATCAGTATGATTCGGTTCTCCTCTCGGTTCAGATTGCGGTGCCTGAGGAAGCGCTTGCCTGGGAAGTGGACAGAGTGTCCTGTAGCATGGAGAGCATGACCGATGGCACCGTCACGTCGTTTGGTGATGTCACAGTTACGCCAACGACAGTCCATGCGGTAAGTCTGGCTGTACCGGATGATGACATTATTTGCTCTCCAGAGGAACGACAATTTGTAATAGCTATTGGCAACGTCGGCAACGACAGCATCACGGTTCAGGTTGGGCGGCAGCAACAATTATCCTGGATGACACTACTGAACATAGAGTCACTTGATCTGCCCCCAGGAGTCGATACTACCGTAATATTGACTGTCAGTATCCCCGCCGAAGAGCCTCATCAAGCAGAGAATCAGATAGTTGTCGAAATTACAAGTGCCGTTGGTGTTACAGAACAAGCGACTATCGTTCTGACTGTATATAATCCGTATCAACCTCCTCATCAGGTCTCACCTTCTGATGAGACATATATGGCTGGCAGTGAGTTTACATTCCAGTGGGAAGATGTCGAGGCTGATTCGAGTAGTTTGTATATCGCTTCCGATGAATCAGTCACCGAGATCATAAGAGCATACTCAGGTTTATCCGGGAACAGTTTTATGATACCGGCAGTCGATTCGCTTGACGACGGTCGTTATTATTGGGTAGTTCGCCGCTTTGTCGGAGCTGATTCATCGTCGTTCCAGCGTTACCCGTTCTGGCTCGTAGTGGACAATACGCCGCCGGCTGGGGGGCATCCTGTTTTTCCACTCGAAGGTGATTTCGTCAGTCAGATCAATGTCGTTTTCCTTTTTGGTTACGGTGCTGCCAAGGCGAGTATCCCAGCGGCGTATGCTCCAGAATTCTATCGTCTTCGGGTTTCCAACGACTCTACTTTCGCCGAGGTTGTTTACTATTATGAGTCGTTGAGGGGCCCCGATGTGATCATGCCAGATACGTTGAACGAGGGCTGGGGGTACT
>DAOUUR010000037.1 GCA_030668045.1 bacterium | reverse complement strand
TGTCGATTCCAACAAAACCGAGCAGGGGGGAATTTCAGGTGGCGACAAGAACCTGACGATCTTCACCGTCGATACCAGCGGCGTTGATGATACTCTGGACGGAGTCTTCATCACTCTGCAGAATGCGACAGGAGTCGTCAAGGCGGTATTGTCCACCAATTCTTCAGGTGTCGCCGAAGCTGTCGTCTCCGGTGGCACGTGGAACGTGCTGGCGTCACGGTACGGATTCGAATTCCCTGACACCAGCTACGTGATCACTGCCAACGATACGGTTGGTCTGCTGGGATACGATATTGCGATTCCTTCGCCGTCCGCATCGGAAACCTGCCGTGTTTACGGCTTTCTGTATGACCTGAACAGCCAGCCGGAGTCGGGGGTGACCATCAGCGCCTATTTGCCGTCGGGAGTTTCCCGAAGTGGCAGTCTGATCGTTTCGCCTTTCTCGGTAGCTACAACCAGCGATAGCGAAGGATATTTCTTCCTTGATCTGATAAAATCAACATCCCTGATACCGTCGGGGACTGAATACGAAATCACTATTAGCCGTCGCGATGGCACACTGCTGCGTCGTCGGGTAGTGGTGCCGGATCAATCAACGTGGCAACTGACGTGGTAGTTGCTCTAACAGCAAACAAAAACTCAGGAGGTAGTATTGTGGGTGCAATTGTAACAGATCCGATGTCGTGGTTGGGCGTGCTGGGTTCGGTCGGTGTGTTGCTGGCCGGTAACGCCATTCGGAAGTATGTCCTTCCTTTTCTTCGTGTCGGCAAGAGACACAAGTACGCCCAGTACATAGGCATGATTGCCGATGAGGTCACCGATGATTTGCGTGCTCTCTATCCGGAAAAGGAGTGGTTGAAACATCTGGACGACGCGGTGGATCGATTGATTGAGATTTGCGGCGTGTCCACCGACATCGCCCGCCGTGCGGTCAACGCCGCGGTCGGTCGATTCAATACGATGAAGTAAGACAGAAAACGGATCGTAGGTTGGGGGGATATCATGGGGCCGTCGCGAGAAATCGCGGCGGCCCTTTTCTGTTGCTCAATAGCAGGGAAGTCCTACTGTTCCAAAAATGAAATTGAGATAATAGACAACATCGGCGATATTAACGAAATTGTCGCAGTTGCAGTCGGCCCGTTTGGCTCCACCGACCGGTGCCGGTCCGCCTCGGGCTATGAAATCAATCAGCAGGTTCAGGTCAAGGAAATTGGCCGCGCCGTCATTGTTGTAGTCTCCCGTTGTGAAGAAAGCCGAGCAGTCGTATCGGGCAAGGTTGGTGGCGGTACCTTTGATGTTGGTCAGATCAAAACCTTCCGCTCGCAGGAAGTAGGCTGGTCCTTCGGAGATGCCATCAAGGTTCCATCCAAACGACCAACCATCGGCGTTGTTGTTGTCGCTGCCGATGAAGGTCCGGGTTGGGTTCCAGCTGACCGACCGTATCGTCACAGCAATCTCTACCGGTCTCCATAGACTGTTGTAGAAGACGCGGTTTGTTCCAGCGTCGTTTCGCATGAGGACGTCAATAATGGTACCACTGAATGGATCGGCCACCGAGACTGTATAAGAGCCGTCGGGTTGTTCCCATCCTTTGAAACCATCGACCGCCAGCCACAGCCCTGGATTTCCACCCAGACCGATAATAGCTGAACGCTCTTCGTACTCCACCCATGTCCTCAACGTGAAGTAGTCGGGGTTGCGAAGGTGTTGGAAGCGAAGTACGGCGCCGCGAGGGAGGAAGTAATCGTAGAGGCCTTTCATCAGATCGCCATCGTAGGTGCCGAGATTTTCACGAGTTGAGAATTGACTGGCCAGTTGTTCGGCGAGATTTGTTACCGGTGGTGAGTATAGGAAAGTGTATCCACGATCATACCAGACCTTGATTGCCGCGGCTGCTGCTGCCGGAGCGCAGTAGTAATCGCCAAATTCGCCGTTGGCAGCCAGGTTGCCATCGAGAGGATTGCCGTTGGTGTCACCGAGGCTTGACTGTCCGATAGCGGTCAGTCCGGCTGAGTAGTTTGTAGCGGCCTGCAGGTAGAAGAGGCCGACCGACGGCAGGTTTTCATCTGTGCATGACATCAGGATTTCCAGAGGTGTGCAGAAATCTTCGCCGTTTCCAGGGGTGGTGATCCGAGGTATCGGTGGCGTTGGCTCAACATATACGTTGGTTGTGTTGGATGAAGTACGGCCTAGTGTATCGTAGACGGTAGCGCGTATCGAGTATGAACCTTCGGCAAGGAACGTCAAATCCCAGATCTGCGTGAAGCCGTCTCCGGGTGTTGTGAAAGCAACGCCGTTGCGGAGGGGGCTGGTGCCGTCGTAGTCGCGGCCAATTTCAAAAAAGCTGCTACCATTGGAATACTCAAAGGAAATGTAATCTATTATCTCCGACCCGGATGTTTCCCGGGCCCAAATTTCAGTGGTGCCGAGAAGGGTGTCGGAAAAGTGGGGTGTGATCAATTCAACGATTGGTTCCGGCTGCTCGGTGCCGCCGGGGAGACCCGATGCCTGCATGAGCAGTCGTCCGGGAAAACTGTAGAGTTCGTTGTTGCACAGATCGACAAAGCCGATTGTCGTATCCCAGATGTTATAAGAAGTGCACAGCGCCGGCACGTTGTCGGTGATTACAGTAGCGTAGGCCATCGGATCAAGAGAGTTGGCGATAAAAAAACCGGCGAAGAATGGTCCGTTAACGATCAGTGGCGAGTCCAGCGGAATCCAAATCGAATAGATACCGGCTTGGGGTACCGCCAACTGGTACTGCGATGACAGAGTCAGCATTTCTCCGGGGAACGGACAGGAAGGATCGGTAAGATCGACCGTCTCAATATCGACCGAGGCATAAATATCGGTCGCTCCTGCAAAAGTCATCGGCATGTTGATCTCGGTAACGGCAAAAGGATATGGATTGGGGCAGCCACGAGACGGATCGATATACGCTTTGTACAGTTCATTGCCGGTGACCCAGGAATCGATTTGCCAGACCATAGTATCGGTGGTGCTGATCAGACATGAGTCGGAAAGCGCCAGTCGCGGGGAAACTCTCAGCTCCTGCTGGGGCAGATCAGCAATCCTGATGATCTGGGCCTGGCGTTTGTCCACGCCAAAGACGGATGTCGCTACTACAATGATGGTCAGGCACACGCCGGCAAAACAGCGATACTTCATTAATGGTCTCCTACACGAGGTGCTCGATGTTTATCCCTTTCTCTTGATTATCGTTCAATTTGCTCTATACTTGATAGGTAGAAGCACCGAAACCCGGTAAATGCCGGTTGAAAACAGGCTGTGCAGAAAGTGAACAGATGGTAAACATGAAGCCGGGCAAGCGCAAACCGGGGTGGTTGAAAGTGCGAGCCTTCGGGGGAAAGCGGTTTGAGCGCACTGATCGACTGCTTACTGAGCATCGGCTGAGTACCGTCTGTCGAGACGCCAACTGCCCCAATCGAGGAGAATGTTTCCAGGCCGGCACCGCCACTTTTCTTCTGATGGGACCTCGCTGTACCCGTAATTGTCGGTTCTGTGACATTCCTACCGGTCAGCCTGGGCCTCTCGATCCTGAAGAACCCCAGCGCGTGGCTGAGGCCGCGGCGATGCTTCAATTGGATCATATCGTGGTGACATCAGTTACCCGAGACGATCTGGACGATGGGGGAGTCAGTCATTTTGCTGCAACCGTTATGGCGATCCGCAAGAAATTGCCGAACAGCAGTATCGAAATCCTGACGCCTGATTTTCAAAACGTCACCGGTGCGGTTGAAATTATCGTAGCCTGCCGTCCGGATGTTTTCAACCACAACGTCGAGACAGTGCCTCGGTTGTATCCTCATGTTCGGTCTGGAGCGAAACTGGAGACATCACTTGAACTCCTGAGACAAGTTGCCGAGAAGTCCTCTATCTTGACCAAGTCCGGGTTGATGGTTGGTCTGGGGGAAACAAGTGACGAACTTTGCCACCTGTTTTCGGATCTTGCCCATAGCGGCGTTTCAATCTTAACCATCGGACAATACCTGGCTCCTTCCTCCGATCATTATCCTGTGGTAGAGTACGTTCACCCCGAACAATTTGTCGAGATGGCCAGATTGGCCAGAGAAGCCGGAATCAAAACAGTGGTATCCGGTCCTCTCGTTCGTTCCTCCTATAAAGCCGGCGAGTATATCAACGCCCAGATCTGATTTTTCCAAGCGCAATCTTTCAACAGATGTTTCGCAGGTGGTGTCGGTTGAGCATCGGTATCCGATAGATGTAATGATGAATCAAGAAAGGGATTACCGGTGACCGACAGCAAACGACCAAACATTCTGGTAGTCGACGACGAGAAGTATATTTGTAACGTCGTCGAAGAAGCGCTGGCGGCTGACAAGTATGATGTCGTAGCTCTCACCAACCCCCAACCGGCTCGTGAATACCTAGAGAATACTCACATTGACCTTGTATTGACCGATCTGGTGATGGGTGAGTATTCGGGGGTTCAGGTTCTGGAGTCGGCGCTGACCCAGCACCCCGATGCTGTTATCATCCTGATGACCGCCCACCCGACCGTGCAGACTGCAATATCGGTACTGAAGAAAGGTGGTTACGATTTTCTGGTCAAGCCGTTCAAGTTGGAGCAGCTACGGACGGCTATCAAGAGAGGCCTTGATCATCAGCGGATGAAACGCGACAATCTGACTCTTCGCGGTCAGGTGGAATTTCTCAAGGTGGTCAATGCCGCAGGAGCTGGCACAGAGATAGTGCCATTTCTTGATATGGTCGTGGATTTCTGCCTGAAGGAATTCTCAGCCTCAGCGGTTGGAATAATCCAGATCGACCCCAAAACGAGGGAGACGATCAGAGAAGTTCAGGGGGCGGTCTCAGAGCCTGTCACCGGGGAAGTGCTGGATGAATCAACTATTCTCAAATTTGCTTATACCCGCAGCCCACGACCGCATGTGCAAGTTGAGAAGATACAGCGAGAAGACGGACGAGCTATCAACCGAATTCTG
The DNA here is from genome assembly GCA_030668045.1 of bacterium. Lineage (GTDB taxonomy): Bacteria > Zixibacteria > MSB-5A5 > GN15 > FEB-12 > DAOUUR01. The sequence continues at coordinate 5,707 of DAOUUR010000037.1, read as the reverse complement.
GTCTCGCGTCCGATATTTGTTCGCCGCAAGCTGCATGGTGTCATCAATCTCCTGATGCTGACAACATCTAACGAGATCACCAAAGGCCAACTGGACGTTCTCAATATTTTGGGTAACTCGGTCGCCTCGGCTATTGAGAATCAGCGGTTGTATCTATCACTACGGTCGTCATACCTGCAGGCGATTGGAGGCCTGGCCAATGCCATTGAGGCGCGCGATCCATACACCGCCGGTCATACTGATCGCGTCTGCCGGATCGCCGAAGTGCTGGCGCGGCACCTTGGCTGGGACGAAACGGCTATCCATGATCTGATTATGGGCTGCACCTTGCACGACATAGGCAAGATCGGTGTGCCGGACAGTATTTTGAAGAAACCAGGTCTGTTAACCGCCGAAGAGTTGGCGTCGATGCGTTCTCATCCGATGCTTGGGTTGAAAATCATCAAGGGGATTGATCTATTCATACCGGCAACGTCGTACATCATAGCGCATCACGAACGATTTGACGGTAAAGGGTATCCGCGAGGTTTGAAGGGTGAGGATATTCCGGTCGAAGGTCGTTTGCTGGCCGTGGTTGATTGTTTCGATGCAATTCTCTCAGACCGTCCGTATCGGCAGGGTGCCGGCGTGGAAGTTGCGGTCAGGGAATTGGTGGAGAACAAAGGGACGCAGTTTGATCCGACGATGGTCGATGCTTTCATAGACGTGCTCGACAAGGGACAAATAGATATCAAAGAACTGTATGATTGCGATGACAATGTTGCGGTTCTGGATGCCCCGGTGGCTACCGAAAAGGTACAGGTGTAAGCGAGAGCGCGAGAATTATCAGGGCAGCAATACCGATCAACCTGGCTGTCCGGTCGGGTTTTTTTGTGTCATCGAGAGTGGGGGGATGGGCTACTCCGAAAATCAATCCGAAGGCTGCAAACAGCCACCAGCCCGGCCAATACAATCCAAGGACTACAAGAGCAACCATCGAGAATTTTCCGAGGTTTTTCTGGGAGCGGGGAGCCAGACCGTAGATGATGTGGCCACCGTCGAGCTGACCCATCGGCAGGAGATTGATCGCGGTGACCAGCAGACCGACCCATCCTGCAAACGCTGCTTCGGTCAGATGGTAAAAGTGTCCGGCATTCGGCAGAGGTCCGAGCATAGCCAGGCCGCAGATGCGCATGAAAATCGATTCTCCCTCCAATGAGAACGCCAGAGCGCCCGGCTGGAAGGCGGCACCCGATACGATACTTGACTGCGACAATCCATAAATCAACCACCCAACCGCAACTAACCATCCGGCGATTGGTCCGGCTGCGCCAACCTCAATGAGGTCGCGGCGGTTTCGGAATGGGGATTTCGATTTGATGATGGCACCGAAAGTACCAATGATGTTTGGTGCAGGGATGAAGTACGGCCACGAAGTTACGATGTTTCTCCGACGGCTGGCGACAAAGTGGCCCATCTCGTGTATGAACAGGATCGAAATCATGGCCAACGTGAATTCGATACCAACTCCCGAAGCCAGGTCGGTCATTGTGTTGGCAAACGTCTGTGGTACAAGAGAGGCTGCCAGCTTGATTTCATCAATCATGCCGGTCGGAAGTTGCGCCGGGTCGATCACCGTGGTGAACATTGTGGCAGAGAGGTTTCTGAGAAAAACAGGTACAAAGTAAACCGAAAAAAGAGTGGCCACAAACAGGATAATGTTCAACGGTGGGATACGGAACCGCGGTTTGGGGTCAACAGTGAGGATCAGGTTGGTGCCGGAGGGATCATCGGTTGATCGATACCCGGCCAGTTTGAGACGGTCTCTAAGGAGTTGGAGCGATTTGCGGCGATCTGCTCGGTAGGCCAGGCTGAAAACTATCTGCTTGTTTTGTCGGTAAACTGTTTCGATTACAAAGAGGTCGGTCAGTAGGGGAATGATTGCCTCGATCTGTCTGTCGGAATCATTGACCATACATCATGATAGATAATGAGGTGTTCGCCGACCAGAAAAAAAGAAGCGAGGAGAAAACTCCTCGCTTCTTCTATTTCAGTAGATTCAGAATCTACTTATTTCAACTGTTTACCTGTATTACGGGCAACCAGTTGATGTCCACGAAGCCCAGTCGTTCAGCGGAGCAGCGGCAAGATTGAAATTGATGATGTAATCCTTAAGCTGCAGAACGTCGGTCGCGTCAATAACGTCGACACCTAAGTCGTAGTCGCCAGAGACGTTGCCGAGGTGCATGAACGGAATGGGACCCGGGTTGTTATCGGAATCCACTACATAGCGGTTGAGGTAAACAATGTCACCAATATTGAGGACATTGTTGTTGTCAACATCGCCACGACCAAAACCAGCCCACTTGTTGGCCATGTGAGCGTGAGGAGCAATCTCCGCCGCATCACTGCCATCAGTGAGTCCGGTCAGCATGAGGTTAGCTACGCCAAACCGGAGGGTTCCTGAAGCAGGGAAGTCATAACCAATAATCGAGATATGACCCTGTTCGTCACCGGTGTTCGGGTGATTAACAGCCTGGCCCCAATAGGTGCCAGTGCCACCGTCATTACTCATCCACAGGTATGCGGAATCATAATAAGGATCGGAATCCCAGAGTCCATTGTTACCGCACATTCTCACGGCACCGAGGATCGCTTCGTAGCCAACACCAAACGGAATCTTCGTCTGACCAATGGCCTTTGTGCCACCAACAACGTTATGAGCCCACGCCGTCGAGATGGCAGCGTCATAGCTCATCATGTCAGAGCCAATGTCAAAGTCATGGTAAGAACCGAAGTAGAAGTCATTGACAGCTAAGTCATTACGCTCGGAGAAGTCCATAACCTCCAGCGTAAGGTTTGACAACTCCTGGACATTGATAGCACCAAAGGTGCGCTGGTCAACCTTGAGACCGATGGAAAGAGTATCATCCATACGGCCAGTATCCCAGCCATCAGCCCATGTCCAGAGATCGTCAGCGGCATCGCCGGCATCGTAGTAACCGAACACAGAGTCAATATATGTCCGGGCACCCATCATACCTTCAACGTCGGTGTAGACGAAACCGTCAGAACTGATCTTACCCATGACTACGTCGGTCAATACGGCCGGCTTGCAGTCATTGTCGCACCAGTTCGGATCACCCTGAGCACTAAAGAAACCATCGTTTTCACCGCCGCCGCTAGTCCAGTCCTGACAGTTCATAGCCAGGCGGTACTTATCAACGCCGTAGATGTACGAGGCCTGATACCAGGAGGCTCCGTCGCCGTCAAATAAGGCAACGTGCGGATCCCAGTCGCCGATACCCATGCGAGCGGAATTAGTTGCCCACTGCATGTTCTCGCCGTCATTCATGCCAAAGTAAATGGAGGAGGTATCAATGATACAACCGCCGATAACGTTAGCAAAAATACGCGGCTTGAGGCCCTGGTAGCCAGCATTTCCTGGCGGGTAGTTAGCAGCCACGTGAACGCTGTCGTCGTTGATATAATGGTCAAAATCGTCACAGAAAATGGTCAGATAGAATTCGTGCGGACCACGATCGAGCATACTCTGGTCACACTGGAATGCAATCGAACCATATTGTTTCATACCGATAGTCGGAGGGTAGGTAAGCGGAGTACCCGGGTAACCGACCATCCACGTCATATCGGTAACAACGGCAGCCATGCGGCCGACGTCTTCGGTCTTCGTGGCGCGTGCGAACAGGTCGATGGTGCCAGTGAGACCGGCGTCATTAACGTCGTACTCACGGAACTTACCATCGCTGGTCATCATGGTGGCGATGGAGGAAGCCGCATTGGCCACATCCGGACGCACACCTTCAAAATAGGAGCTAAGGGCCGGGGTGACCGTACCAGGAGCTTCCGTATCAGGATCGATAGGAATCGAGTCGATATACAGGACTTCACAACCGGAGTTGTACAGGATGTCCGTGAATTCCAGATCGATAATCGCACTGCCAAAGCTAACATTAACCTTCGGCAGGTAATCCTGGATTTCCAAGCGTGCACGATCAACATCGCCATGCTTGAAGCCGTAGACGCTACCCTGCATGTCAGCGGTAACAAGATAAGTTACGTCTTCAAAGACCGGCGGGGTTTCCGCACCAACCTCAACCTCGGCTATACCGAGTGAAACACCCAGCATCTGGTCAAAGACGGTGGCGCCGCTTTCAACCTTGCGAGAGAAAATCGGTACGCCGTCATCGGCATTGAAGAATGAAAGGAAACCACCTTCGTAGTATCCGTCACTTGCATTACAACCAGCAACATAAATATCAGGTGCAAATTCTTCACAGCTGAGTGCCGGCTGGCCCATATGCCCACCTTGGTAGGTCGGGAAAGCAGTGACATAGGAGGCGTCGCCCTGAACTCTACGGAAAGCAAGAATGTTGCCTAACAGCGGAGGATTGATCCAAGTGGAATTCGCAGGTATGATTACACGTAACTGATCAATGATCGGACCCGTGTAAAGCGTCCTTGCGGAATACGCACTGGCGGACGTCGTCATGGTCTTAGCACTATTGTCAATTGCAATAGTGTAATAGACGCCATCCGGAGGATCGCCTTCAGCTGGAAGCTGAGCCGCTCCGTTCATATCGGAGTTGGCAAGAAGAACTCCATTTTCGGCATCATAACTCATGCTGCCGAAGAAGCCTTCAACGTTATCTGCCGCATCAATCCACGGCCAGTAAACCGGTCCTTCAAGATCATTGTTGGTGGTGAACTGATCAAGAATAGCACCGTCAGCCGGATCAACCATGTAGATGTCGCCAGCGTCGAAACCGTCTACGTCACCAGTTCCGAAGAACAGGTTTGACCCGTCGGTGCAACCGGCGAGAACTGCGTTGAGGCCGAGAAGAATGCTGCCATCAGGAATAGGCCATGTGGCCAACGGCTGACCATCGTACAGATCGACAGCAAAGAGTTCAGCATCTTCAGCAGTGTAATACAGGTTATCGCCGAGTACCACGAAGTTGGCATAACGAATATCGATACTGGCTCTTTCGGTAAACCACAACCATTCCCACGTTCCCAACTTAAAGGCGGAGACGCGGCGTGTGGAGGCCGTCGGGCAAAGAACGACATCGATAACGCCAAGTGACGTGCCCGGGTTAAGAGGATCCTCAACCTCGGTGTTTACCATCATAGGTGTGGCACGGTTCAGCATACCCATGCGTCCCACCGCGAGAGGATCTCCCGCAGCAGCATGGGTCTGGTCCAGCATCTCAATCTCAGCGCCGGTGGCCAGGTCAAGTACGACATAGCCGTTCATGATACCCATAACAACTTTGCCGTCATAGATCATCGGAGCGTTCCGATTAGGACCGCCAGCGTTGAAGTAATGCCACTCGAGATTCAGATTGCAATCGGGAGCACCGAGCGAGTTACCAGAGGCACCGGTGCGGGCCATGTCATGACCGAACATCGGCATGTCACGTTCCGCGAAACACGGGCGCTCTTCCACAGGAATAGCACAGTACTCAACTTCGCACATCAGATTCTCAGGACATGACCACATGTCAAGGATACTGATCCAAGCTGCTGCAGGACCATGATAGTACATAGCGCCGCCCCACCAGACATAATCATCGACTACGGTATTCCAGTCGATATCTTCAGTCAGGCCGACAATCAAGTCATCAGGAGAATCCTGGATCACGTTGTAACCGACGAAGAAAAAGGATTCAGCAATCTGGAAACCGCCAGGGATTACCACTTCCGT
>DAOUUR010000501.1 GCA_030668045.1 bacterium | reverse complement strand
GTAAGCGAGGCTCCTCCGGTCGAATCAGCTCTTCGTTACGAATATAGCGGTCGATCATCACTGCTGCCCGTTTACCGGCGGCGATAGAGTCCACTACCGTGTTGGGCCCGGTGACGACGTCCCCGGCAGCGAACACACCCGGACGGTTAGTGAGAAGAGTTCTCGGATCAACTTGAACCGTATTGGCTTTGGTTGTTTCAATACCACTCAAACGAGCCGGCCCGATCGCATCAATACCAGTGTCTTCACCGATCGCCACGATTAGAGTATCAAGTTCAATCACGTGCTCGGTTCCCGGCACCGGCATCGGTCGACGCCGGCCGCTGGCATCGGTATCACCCAGTTCATTCCGAACACACTCAAGTCCTTTCAGACATCCATTCTCGACTATGACCTTAGTAGGAGTTACCAACGTTTGGATAGTAATTTCTTCCTGATCAGTCGCTTCGATTTCTTCTGCAAAAGCAGGCATTTCGTCTCGTGTTCGGCGATAGAGGATAGTAACGCTTTCAACATCCTTCTGGCGCAGGGCCATACGAGCGGCATCAATTGCCGAATTACCACCGCCAATGACACCAACTCGACCTTTTCCAAGATGTTCATCCCTCAGATTAAACGCCTTGAGGAATTCGATTGACGGATAAACTCCGGCCACCTCGTCGTTTTCGAGTCGGAGCGGCTTGCTCTTATGTGCACCAAGGGCCAACAGAACCGCGCTGTAACCTTTCTCAAACAGCTCATCAAGGGTTATGTCACGACCAAGAGCAGTGTTGCATTTGAGAGTAACATTCTCATCCAGAAGAGATTCTATCTCTCCCCGTATGGTTTCCCGAGGCAGCCGATACGAGGGGATGGCACAATAGAGCATACCACCAGGTTTATCCTCAGCCTCAAAAACAGTTGCCTTGTAGCCTTTAAGGGAAAGGTAGTGAGCGGTTGTGAGACCGGCGGGGCCGGAGCCAATTATGGCCACCTGAGGAGGTTTACCATCACGCCATGTCTCTCTTTCCGGCGTGAAAATTGACGGATCGGTACGATCGGTAATAAAACGCTTGAGTGCTCGAATAGCCACCGGATCACCGCCGCTGGTGCCTGCCCGGCATCTTTCCTCACATGGGTGATGACAAACTCGGGCGCAAACCGAGGGGAACGGGTTGACCTTGCGGATTGTACTATAGGCCTCTTCGTATTCACCACGCGAAATGTGAGCAACGTAGCGCCAGGCCTCAGTTCCTAACGGACAAGCAGACTGACAGGGAGCACCCACAAGTTCCTTGCAAACGAAGGCCTCGCATCTCTTATCTTTGATGTGTTGTTCGTATTCCTTCCGGAAATATCGCAAGGTGCTCAGGATTGGGTTGGCGGCAGATTGTCCCAGGCCGCACATAGTGGTGTCTTTGACCACCAGTGCCAGCTCTTTCAGGAGGTCCAGATCCTCCATCTTTGCTTGCCCTTTGGAGATATCGTCGAGTATTTCATACATGCGCTGGGTACCTTTGCGGCACGTAAAGCACTTACCGCAGGACTCGTCTCTCAGGAAGCTCATGAAATACTTGGCGAGATCCACCATGCAGGTATTTTCGTCAATGACGATCATACCGCCTGACCCCATCATTGAGCCTGCCTGAACCAGGCTTTCGTAATTGATGGGGAGATCAAACATGCTGGCCGGGATGCAGCCACCTGATGGTCCGCCTGTCTGCACTGCCTTGATCTTGGCACTACCTACCGAGCCGCCACCGATATCGTAAACTACTTCGCTGATCTTCATGCCCAGGGGGACTTCTACCAAACCGGTATTCTTGATCTTTCCCACCAGTGAAAATATCTTTGTCCCAGTATTCCCGGGTACACCGACTTTGGCGTACTCTTCAGCACCGCGATCGATAATTACATGGATGTTTGCCAATGTTTCGACATTATTGATGCAAGTAGGTTTACCCCAAAGCCCTTTCTGAATAGGATAGGGCGGTCGTTGGCGAGGCTCACCCATTTTGCCTTCAATCGATTTTATGAGAGCTGTTTCCTCGCCGCAAACAAAAGCACCCGCTCCACGAACGATGTCGATATCGAAGTTAACACCAGAGCCGAGGATGTCTTGTCCGAGAAGGCCGGCATCACGTGCTTGACGAATAGCGATCAGAGTATGTTTGATAGCCAGGGGATATTCACTGCGAACATAGATGATACCCTGGGTGGCTCCAATGCCAATACCGGCAATCAGCATCCCCTCAATAATAGAGTGCGGGTTACCTTCGAGAAGGCTGCGATCCAT
>DAOUUR010000005.1 GCA_030668045.1 bacterium | reverse complement strand
GCCACGGCGCATCATCGACCACGGCGCATCTTCGACCGCGGCGGATTACCCTGCCACCCGGCCGGGGTGTTGTGATGTGGATTTTGGACAGGCAAGCCTGCTTTAAGGCACCGGCATGCCTACCATTGTGGTGTCAGGTTGGCAAGCAACCGTGACCTACGACTATCGTGATGATATAGTAGCGCGGTCCGCCGAGGCGGACTGTGCTCCCGCGAGGACGTTTCCAGTTTATGATGGCAGGATCGCATCCGCACGCACGCCACGGCGCATCATCGACCACAGCGCATCTTCGACCACGGCGGGCAGGCAAATGTGCCGGTCACAGTTTGGTGTACGTTACGGGCAGGCCGGTGGTGCTGGTCCGAGGGGCACCCCGAACAGGTATTCCACCAAGTACGTGATATCAGAGATGTTGATTTGCTCGCCTTCGTCACCATTGGCGTTCCCTTCATTTGGGCACGGTGGTGTCGGTCCCAGCGGCACACCGAATAGGTATTCAACCAGATATGTAATATCCGATATATTGACTTGCTCACCGGTGTCACCGTTGGCGTTGCCACGGGTGTCAATACAACAGCAGGCGTCACCGGGTGGAATGCCATCGGCATCTTCCTGACCTGCATTGATATCATCAGGGCAGTTGTCGAGGTAGTCGGGCACACCATCACCATCGGTGTCGGTTGCCGGCTTATCCCATCGGGCAATACCACTGGCAGAAAATCCACCGGCGGTAAAGAACGCTCCACCGGCGATCAGGTCACCGTTGTAGGAGGTAAAGGAGCTGACACGGTACCCACTCACCCCCGAGCCGAGAGGGTGCCAGGATGAACCGTCCCACCGGGCAATATAATTGGCAGCAGTTCCACCAGCACTCGTGAAATATCCGCCGGCGATCAACTCGCCGTGGTAGCCCATCAGGCACATAACATAAAGATCCATCCCTGAGCCGAGTGAGTGCCAGGTCGAACCATCCCAACGGGCGATATTATTGGCAGCAGCCCCGCCGGCAGTCTCGAAAAATCCGCAGGCGATCAGATCACCGTTGTAGACCGTAACGCCGAAAACACAGTAATCCATCCCCGAGCCGAGCGGTTGCCATGTCGAACCATCCCAGCGGGAGATATAATCGGCTGCAACCCCACCGGCGGTCCAGAAATCTCCCCCGGCGATCAGCTCGCCGTTGTAGACCGTTAGGGACAATACGCTGTAACCACTCATCCCCGAGCCGAGTGGTTGCCATGTCGAACCATCCCAGCGGGCGATTTTGTTCGCAGCAACACCACCGGCCGTCGTGAATCGTCCCCCGACGATCAACTCGCTGTTAAAGACCGTCAGGGATCGGACCATCTCGTTCATCCCCGAGCCGATCGGTCGCCATATCGAGCCATCCCAGCGGGCAATAAAATTGGCCGCCGCCCCACCCGCGGCAACGAAACGCCCGCCTGCGATCAACTCACCGTCATAGACGGTCAATGCAAAGACAGCGTCATCAATCTTCCCCGAGCCAATCCCCAAACCAAGCGGTTGCCAGGTAGAACCATTCCACTTGGCAACACAACTGGTCGCAACCCCACCGGCATTCTGCAAGAATCCCCCTGCGATTAGATCATCGTTGTATATAACTAGGGAACGGATCCCTGGCTCCACCGACCCACCCTGCGGCTGCCAGATGGAAGTATCCCAGCGGGCAATTCGATTGGCCGCATCTCCACCAGCGGTAGTGAAATCCCCTCCGGCCATCAGCTCACCAGTGCAGGCTGTTAGGGCCCAGACCCTGGCGTTCATACCTGAGCCGAGTGGTTGCCACGTCGAACCGTCCCAGCCAGCAACATGATTAGCGGTGACCCCGCCAGCCGCTGTGAATTCTCCCCCGGCGATCAGGTCATCGTCGTAAACCGCCAGCGCATAGACTTGAAGATCTGTTCCCGATCCACAAGGTTGCCATATTGTACCATTCCAGCGAGCAATGTGATTGGCAACGGTCCCACCGGCAGTCGTGAAATCCCCTCCGGCTATCATGTCACCGTTGTAGTCCGTCAGAGACATGACTTGACTATTCATACCTGCACCAAGTGGGTGCCATGTCGAGCCATCCCAACGGGCGATACGATTGGCGCTCACACCGCCAGCCGTCGTGAACTCTCCTCCGGCTACCAAATCACCGTTGTGAATCATCAGCGAATGAACATTACCGTTCATCCCTGCGCCCAGTGACTGCCAAGCCGAACCATCCCATTGTGCTACATAATTGGCAGTGAGTCCGCCGGCAGCCGTAAAATCTCCCCCTGCAATCAGATCTCCATTGTATACAATAAGTGCCCTGACGGTAGCATTCATCCCCGAGCCGAGCGGGTGCCACGTCGAGAAATCCCAACGGGCGATATGATTTGCCGCAACACCACCTGCAGTTGTGAACTGCCCCCCGGTAATCAGATCGTCGTCAAATACCGCAAGCGATTTGCCTTCGTCATTCAACCCGGAGCCAAGTGGTTCCCAAGTGGCACCGGTCCACCAAGCAATATGATTGGCCGCCCCTCCGCTGGCCACAGTAAACCCCCCGGCTGCGAATAGGGCATAGTTGTAAGTCGCAAAAGCGTATACAGTACCATTCGTCCCCAGGTCCGGCACACTCATTTCATGCCAGTATTGATCGTCCGGGTCGGACTCGACCAGCTTTGGACTTAATCGGGGAGTATCGTTGATGGGGTCAAGCGTGACCTCGAACCCGTCCAAATCAAGCGAACCCTCAAACCCGCGGCGGCGGGCGGCTTCAATGTCAAAGAGTCCGTCCGGTGTCAGATAATAAGTGACGGATGCCCTGTTTGGCTCGGCCGGTGTCTCGGCCATACCTGAAGCCACAAGAATCAGCAAGCTGATTATAGTTAGGATTGATCGATGGTGCATATGTCCTCCGGCTGTAGATTACGTTCATCCAGCATGCAGATGTCGAAACCACGCCCCGAGCAACGCTCGTGGCTCAGGCAACCATCGGTTGGTTGGTTTCGACCTACAAGACTCAGAAGTCCAACTCAAGATGACATGGCAATATAGCCGGAAGAGTCGGGTTTGTCAACTATCCCTTGGTCGCGGTTGTCATTTAGTTATTGATTCCCGTAGCCGAATATTATCTCTTGTTGATTATGGACTGTCCAACTCGGAAGAACTTCACTGGAACATCACTACTTCAATTCGGATTGATACCCCTGTTGATAGCGGCACTGGTTGTCGGATGTGCGGTGCTGGCGAATTTTAGATCGAATACGCTGGTAAAGACGTATTCGCTCACTGGTGAAATGTTAAAGCCGAGCGTCGATAGCTACGATATTGACTTCCTGATTCGTGCCAGAGAGGTTGGCAACATGACAGGAACCAGCAGTTTTAGATTTGTCTTTGAACTGAAGTCCAGCAGCGAGGTGACCGATCAATCATCTCTTCCGATCCCCCGCATTAAGTCGATGAGAATCGACCTGCCGATCACCGGTGACTCGTTGGTCTTCTCAGGAGACCGTGTTGCCGGACGTAGCCTCGATACTGCGCCGCAACGATTTCGTAATCGCATCTATGAACATCTGGCAGTGGATGATGTCTCGCTTCCGGATATTCATCAGCGAATCGATGTTATCGTTGAGTTTGCGTTTTATGATCCTGCTACTCACAAACTGACCGGTACCGAAACAGTGAGCGGCCAGTTCGTTCGTTCTCAGCAATTAGCATGGTTCCCCCTGCCGAAATCTCGGTAGGCAGGTTTGTTGCGCCGAGGGTTCTTTGTGGTTGTATTGCCGGACTGATCGACATACCTTCCCAAAACGAAAATTTCGCGGTACAGGAGGAAAGCAAAGATGAAACACAGAGAGCCCCTCGGATATGGTATGAATCACGTGGTGATGTTTCTGGTGGCAATGATAGCATTGGTCGGACTGGCATGTTCCGGATCGCAACAGCCGACTCAAACCGGAGCCTCCGCAGTGTCCAGCCAGGCATATTCTGCAATGGCTCAGACCGACTGGGAAGCTTATTCGGGGCTGCTTCATCCAGACGCGGCGGCAGAATTCAGAGCTACGATAATGAAGCCGATCAACGCATCTTTTCCGCCTGATTCAGCGGCTACCGAAGCTGATACGGTGACGATCCTGGGGAAACCTTTCCCCGTACTCGCATTGAGGGAGATGGAGGCACCGACGTTTTTCCATATTATCCTCACGACAGTTTTTGAGAGTGTTCCCCAGTTGCAAAGTACTTTCATAACGCTGCAGGGCGACGTGGTCGGTGAGGTAAGAGAGTCTGAAGATATTGTCCATGTGGTAGCTCGGACAACAATGAACATCGGTGGGACAGACGTCAGCGAAATGAACGTCATGACAGCTGAGAAATACGCGGGCGATTGGAAAATTCACCTCTCGACCAAAACAAGAGGACTGGCCCAGCTGGTTCAACAGGCGCTTTCTCAACGGATGGGATAAGAGCCGGGACCGATAAGCGTAGATTGGATCGGCCAGACCTGAAATCGAATTGGTTCCAATAGAGGTTCGTCTTGCCGAATCAGAGTTAATCAGTATTCGGAATTGTTGGCAAAACGTCCGGTTTTCCGTATATTTAGAGACATGAACGGCCGGAAGTGCTCAACGCCCGGAAGATTGTCACCGGGCACGTGGTTCCGGAGTTCAAGCTGAGACAGATTTGAGGCTTTCTGGAATTGTCATGAGAATATCGTTTACACATCTTGGGTTGGAATACCATCGCCGGCGTGTCAAGTCGGCCACCTGAGTTATACCTCCCAATCGGTAACAACGCAATCAACCCGAACCCCAAGGAGGTAAATGGTGAAGAAGAATCGCCAGCCAGCAGAACCATATCGGATCAAATCAGTCGAATCGATCCGCTTGATAAATCGCAAAGAACGCGAAGAACGAATCGCCCAGGCCAGGTATAACGTGTTCCAGCTCGGCGCGGACGATATCTATATCGATCTGTTAACTGACTCCGGTACAGGGGCCATGTCAAACCGCCAGTGGGCGGCTCTGATGCTCGGCGACGAAACATATGCCGGGGCGGCATCGTGGAAGCGCTTCAAGCAGACGGTTCAGGAAATATTTGGCAAGCAGTTTGTCATCCCCTGTCATCAGGGAAGGTCGGCTGAGAATCTGATGTTCAGTACGATCCTCAACAAGGGCGACTATGTCCTTAACAATACGCACTTTGATACGACCCGGGGTAACACACAGCATAAGGGTGGCATACCTCTCGATTTCCCTTGTCCCGAGGCCAACCTGCCTGAATCCGTCTCGTTCAAGGGTAATATGGATACCTCGCACCTCGATGAATTCATTCGCAGAGAAGGCACTGATCGTGTGGCGATGGTCATAATGACGATTACCAACAACTCGGTCGGGGGCCAGCCGGTTTCAATGAAGAACATCCACGAGACTTCGAATATCTGTCGCGAACACAACATCCCGTTCTTCTTTGATTGTGCCCGTTTTGCCGAGAATGCGTACTTCATAAAGCGCGATGAACCCGGGTATGCTGATCGTTCGATTCCTTCAATTGTAACTGAGATGTTTGAGGCTTGCGACGGTGCGATGATGTCGGCGAAGAAAGATGGCCTGGCCAATATCGGTGGATTTATCACCCTCAACGATGAACAGCTGTACGATCGCCTGACTGAATTGATGATTATTGTGGAAGGTTTTCCAACCTACGGCGGACTGGCCGGTCGTGATCTCGATATTCTCAGTGTCGGTCTTAAAGAGGTGCAGGATTTTGAATATCTTGATTTCCGCATCGAACAGGTAGAGTACTTTGGGCGGAAAATCAAAGAGGCCGGTATTCCGATAGTCGAACCAACCGGTGGTCACGCAGTTTTTGTCGATGCCGGTAAGTTCCTGCCCCATATTCCTGCCGAGCAGTATCCAGCCCAGGCACTGGCAGTGGCTTTCTATATTGAAGGGGGAGTCCGTGTGGTCGAAATGGGTTCGATCATGTTTGGTGGCACCGATCCCAACACTGGTGAAAAACTGATAGCGCCGCGTGAACTGGTGCGGATGGCTCTGCCGCGACGAGTTTACACTAATTCGCACCTTGATTTTGTCGCCGAGGCAGCCAGCAAAATCGAAGCTCGGAAGAGTTCCCTCACCGGATATAAAATCACCAGAGAAGCCAAATTCCTCCGCCACTTTACCTGTGAACTAGAGCAACTGGCTCCGCGAAGCGTGGGAATCGAAGGGTGATGAGGGGCAAGCCCCATTTAAGGACAACGATAGTCCTCTTCGGCTTAGCATCGATTGTGGCCTGCTCGGCGGTCAGGATTGAAACTGGCCAGACACGGGAAGAAGCGGTTGAGTCTGCCGAAGCGCGGGCCCGGGGGATAAGAGCAGAGTGGGCTACCAGGATCAAGTCGGTATCACCGACCGAGATAGCCGCGCTTGAGGCCGACTTGATCGGTCAGGTAGTTGATATATATGTGGGGTTCGGTCGGCGTGTGGCTGCACAATGGCACGAGGCTGAATCGGGGCGGGGCGAGGTGGTCGCCGCTGAGGAAATGCGAAAAATGATTGATCTCTGGGTCGAGCGGGAATGGCCGATCCTCAAGGCTCGTGAGGACAATGTTGAATATGGCACAGATCGTCTGAGGGAAGATAGTATCGTTTCAGAATCGGCGCTGGAAGCTGTGAACAAACTGGTGCTTCATATGTATGAAGTCTACAACGCGGTCTTTTTTCCGATGGGAACACTCAGCGATTATGAGGTTGGCCTTGACCGGGCGCATCAGGAGGCTCAGAGATTGATGCAGCAATACCGGCAACAGATTTGACCTGACAGAACTCGTTTTTCCCTGTGATAGAGGAAATCTGTTTCATAGTCGATTCTCTCGGGTTGCTGGTCGCTGCCACTTGATGGGCGTAAGTTGGTGTGTGGCGGGCGGTTATGTGGATAAGAGGGTGACTGGCCACCATGGGCAGCAGAATTGCTTTACTCTGCATGGTCGAGCCACACTGAGGCCTTGACATTGTGGCTGGAACTTTTTAGGTTGTAACGTCTTATACAATGATGGAGGTAGATTTATAGCGCTACGGTTAACGGTTAGTTAGAACTTGTGTTGCCGAATTAAGTGTATTTTTTTGCTGGCCTGAAAACCGTAGTTGTAAATCTAGCTGGTTCCCGGGCCGGGCGTTAACCCGGTGGAACATGAACAGACATTTGTATAAGACATTTTTCTTTTCTGTATTACTTGCCACAGTGGTTTCATCCGTTGCGGCGAGTGATATTGATATTCTCTCCTCCTCCAATACCGAGTTCCGTTTCCGTCTGACGGTGCAGACCGCCGATCTTGACTGTATTGTCGGTGATGATTCCACCGCTGTTTATGCTACAAGTGTCAAGATAGGCATACCGTTCGGTTCACAGGTTAGCCTTACCCGAGTCGAAGGGCTGTCTTTTTCGGCTCTGGACAATGATCTCCTGAAAATCCCCGCTGCTAAGAATCTTCCTCTTGTTACATTATCCCAACCGATCCAGGTTCGCGGTCGTCAAATTGTTGCGATCAATGTCTATCCGGTTACGCCGGAGGGACAGTACGAGTCGGTAGAGGTTGGAGTTACTTTTTCCGGTGGTCTGACATCTGGCCCGATATCGTCTCGTGACGGGCATTTTGATCGGATTTTCGGTCGCGTTCTGGCCAATTATGAATCGTTCAAACATTGGCCCGTTCCTGCCAGAGCTACCGCCAAGATGGCCGGGGTTGCATCCGGGCCTTTCAGTGACGCCTCGAACTGGTACAAAATAGGCGTCAACCAGACCGGACTGATCAAAGTCACCGGGGCGCAGCTTGAAGGAGCAGGGCTGGTTCTCTCCGCGCTTGACTCCGACGACATCCATCTCTACAACGGCGGAGGGAAAGCGATACCGGCAGATAACGCCGAAGCTCGACCCGAATTTCGCGAGGTGGCTATTATTGTCAATGATGGGAGCGATGGCCAGTTTGATCGTGGTGATCATATTCTGTTCTTTGGCGAACATGTAAACAGGTGGTCGCGTCAACCAGTCGATACTTTCATGACAAGCAGCTACGCGGATCATAATGTATACTGGCTAACCGTTGAGAACTCTCTCGGTGGAGCCGGGCTTCGGATGACTCAGGTCGATGTTGCCCCCGATGGTGTCTACGATACGCTGGTCACCGAATTTAGCAGAAAAGCGTATGCCGAGCAGGACAATCTCCTGCGCAAGTACCGTGATGGCAAAATATTCGACTACTATAAATGGTACTGGGCAAATGATTCGGCGATCACCCTCTATATGAATACGCCGGGTGTTGTCCAAAGCGATACCGCCCTGGTAGTTCTGCGTGGTCGCTCATTCAACCCGTCTGATTTCACAGTGAACGGTGTGGCGGGGTTCAGTCGCGGCTATGACGACATGACGTGCACCTACCGGACTCTCAATCTCAACTCCGGTCTCAACAAGATCCACTCTGCTTTTCTGGGACAAACTTCCGTTCTACCCTATTTCGATAATATCACCATCCGCTATAACAGCGTCATTCAGCCATCGGGCAACAAACTCGATCTGCCGCTTGGGGATTTCTATGGCGAGGCTCGAATTGTTGCTGTCGATCAATTCTCCGCAACTCCTTATCTGTTCAACATAAACGATCCACAGCGGCCGGTTCAGTTGGTCGGCTATGAGCGATCCGGCGATATTACGTTTGAAACTGATCTTGCCGCCACCGGCGGCAATCGGTTTTTCTTCGGAACAGAATCCTCAGCATCGGTGCCGACATATGTCACCGCAGCGACTCCCACAGATTTGCGAACGGCGTTGACTCAGACTGATCTGATCATTGTAACCGACCGCCAGTTTGTGGAAGCTCTCAATGAATATATCGCGTACCGTGAAAACTCAGGCTATACGATTCATGTTGTCTCTGTTGATGATATCATGGACAACTTCTCCTGGGGACTGTACGATCCGCTGGCTATCCGGGATTTTCTGAAGTATGCCTACGAAACTTATCCGTCGCCAGCACCTTATGCGGTACTGTTTGTTGGCGATGGCAACTACGATTGCCTGAATCATCTGGGGTTAGATGCTGACAATTTTGTGCCGCCGTTTATCAATCCCATCGATGTCCCCACTTCTTCTTCCGATGACAACTATGTCTATTTTGGTCGCTATGGTATATTCGATAGTGATTCAAGTTACATGTCACCCGACCGTGGTTTTGATATGATGACGGCTCGTTGGCCGGTGGACGATGTTGCCGATATTGCAACTATCACCGACAAGATCAAGCGGTATGAATCTGCAGACAATTATGGAAGCTGGCGGCTTAATCTATCGTTGGTTGCCGATGACGAGAATGGCGACAACACGGTGGAGGTCGAGCATGTTGAGGATAGCGAAGTACTGGCAAAGTACCATGTCCCCGCTTTTCTGAATCAGCACAAGATATATCTCTGGGACTATCCGCTGGTGAACGGTGAACGTCCCGATGTCAACGAAGCGATAATCAATCGCGTCAATAATGGAGTCCTCGTGATCAACTACGTGGGACACGGCAATCCTAATGTGTGGGCTCATGAACATGTGTTCCGCCGTATGGAAGATATACCCCGGCTGAACAATTATGATCGGCTTCCCTTGTTCTACGTGGCTTCGTGCGCTATCGGCTTTTTTGACGATCCCGGACGCGACGGTATGGCTGAAGTGCTGTTGACCGATCCCACCGGTGGTGCTATCGCGACAATATCAGCCACGCTGCTAGTCTATTCTTCGCCCAATCACGATCTCAACGTGGCAATTTTTGACGAGTTGTTCTACGATGATTCTCTGACGATTTGCGAGGCTGTTTTCGCCGCCAAGCTTGGACGTCAGTATCTGGACCCGGTCACCATTGTACCTAATCGGAATGACCGTGCTTTCCAGTTCTTTGGTGATCCATTGCTCCAACTCGGCCTTCCCAGGCACAAAATTGAATTTGATCAATCACCATCCAGCCTGACGGCCCTGAAGACGGCTCGTGTATCCGGTCAGATAGTTGACGCCGAGGGAACTCCGGTGATCGGCGACGGGACGATCTACGCCGAAGTTTATGACTCCAATCGCGAAAAGCTGCACCGAATTATCAATGATTTTGGGTCAGTAATTGACTCGGTCAGCTATGAACTGACCGGCCCAACCATTTTCCGGGGGAAGGCGTCAGTAGTGGGCGGTCACTTCGATTTTGAGTTTATTCCTCCTCTTGACATCGGCTACGGTGGGTCGGGAGCCAGGATATCTGTCTATGCCTCATTGGCTGGTGTCGATGGTGCAGGAGTGGTCGACTCCATTGAAATCGCCGATACTATTGCTGTTTTTGCAGACTCAGTCGGACCCGAAATTACCTGTGCGGTTGGCGACAAGGAGAACTTCGTTAGCGGCGATATCATCGCCTCCGGTGACGCTCTCCGGCTGACATTTTCGGACTCATCGGGACTCAACCTTGCCGCAGGAATTGGGCATGGCATAATGCTGACAATTGATGGCATGACCGAATCAAGGATCAATTTGACACCACTATTTGAATACGATCAGGACGATTATACGACCGGTAGCCTGACCTATACGCCTGTTGATCTCTCGCCGGGTCTTCACAGTTTCAGGGTAGTTGCCTGGGACAATGCCAATAATCCTAACATGGTTGAATTTAGCGCCGAGGTCGTAACCTCCAGCAGTCTGGCCATCAATGACTTGTTGAATTACCCTAATCCCATGGCTGATTCAACCAGATTCTCATTTGTGCTGACCCAGTCGGTCGAGAGCCTTCGGCTGGAGATATTCACTCTCTCCGGCAAAAAGATAAAAAGCTTCCATCAGTACTCAATGACACCGGCCTATTATGACGATATAGTATGGTATGGCCGGGATGATGACGGCGATCGAGTAGCAACCGGTGTTTACCTGTATCGTGCCAGCGCTCGTCCAGTTTCCGGGGGCGACCCGGTTGAAGAATTTGGAAAAATAGTAGTTATTAACTAATAATAGAATGGAGTATGTGCATGAGATTTCGCAGCCTTGTAACTTTCGTCCTCGCTTTTGTCCTGATAATCGCTGCCGTTGGTGACAGTTTCGCCGACATCTCCAATGCTGCGGTGCTGTTCCTTAGAATAGCGCCAGGTGCCCGCGCCGCCGGTATGGGGGAGGCGTATGTTGCGGTCGCCGATGATGCCACTGCCACCCACTGGAATCCCGCCGGGTTGGGCGCTCACCCACTTTCAGGTAGCTGGATCGACTCACGGATTCCCATGGAATACCGTCCGCTCAAGGCAATAGCCTCATTGAAGAAGGGCCATGGTACTGGTTTGGACGCTTGGGAAATTTGGGCGCTGACGGAGAAGGGGCTCATCAGGTACGATAACGAATGGCACTCATACGAGAAATTCGCGACTAAGACAACCCAGACAGTCAAACAGATTGTTTCGTCCTATTTCAACGTTGAAGACGAAGAGAAGCTGGCTCCGATCCTCATTCGGGTTGCCGAAGCCAACAACAAAGGCAGTCTGGAGTCTCTCACCGGTCTGCGGGACTCTATCCTGGCGGCTGTTTCCACTGAGTATTCTGCTCGTGAATCGTTGACCGAAAACCTCGACAGTCTGCTTGTGTGCTATCCGCTCTGTCGCCTCAACTGGGACCAGATCAATGAAATGGAGAAGCTTCTTAGTAAGGGCCTCAGTGAAGATGGGCTTTCGGAATTGGAGGCTGATCGAATCAGTTTTGCGGTTGAAAAGGCCCAGATGCGCTTTATCCCCGAAGATTTGAAAGTACCGTACAACGCCTATCTCACAGGCGATGTAACCGCAATTGCCTCCACCGAAGAGTTTCTATTGATCGGGACAGTCGATGGTCTGGTTGCATACAACGGAAAGAGTTGGCGCTCTTTTGGCGAAGATGACGGCCTGCCCTCCACGAATATTCAGTGTCTATACTCTGCCGGCAAGACAATATTTGTCGGTACCGAAAAGGGTGTCGTTCGTTATGCCGGTCTCAACGTTTCCGATGTTCCGGTTAGTGAGCAGCTTCCCGAGGGTTCGGTAACCGCCATTGGCGCCTCTGGCCTGAGCAATATCTGGATTGTTCTGAACGGTGATCTATATCATTTCAACGGCGCAGGTTGGACAAATGCGGCAGCTTACACAGTTGTCCTGGCCGATACACCTGACACTATCGCCGAGAAGTTTGCTCTCTATGGCACGCCCGAAGAAAAACAGGATTGGCTGGCCAAGTTCAGTGAGATGATAGCTACTCCGACCGCCCCGGTTATGGCTGCTGAGACACCGGCAACAGAAGAAGTCGAAACTGCAGATACTGCTCAAGATTCCTCTAATGTGATCGAGGAGACGGTTGCTCTTGAGACAGCTCCGGTAGAGGAAATTACCGACCTGCCGGAAGCGGCCCCACAGCCGGAGGCTGCCGACGGTCTGACGCCCGGTATGATTCTTGATGTGCCGTATGTGGCGGGAATCAATGAAGAAGTTCTCTCTATCCACGTTGATATACTCAACCGAGTGTGGCTCGGTACTGAGAATGGGATATATGTTTTTGATGGTAAGCAGTGGGAAACTCATGGTCGCGATCGTCGTATCAACAAGATCGGCGGCAACGGCGCCACTCTCTATTTTGCTACCGATAGCGGATTGGTTGAGTTCGATGGTGCCGGTAACTGGCGTCGTTCCAGTGTCAAGGATATGGGTGATGTGTACGCTGTTGATATCATGATGCTTGACGGCGAACCGCTTGTGGCCAGCAATGAAAAGGTAGTGCTTCGGGCAACCGGACGTACCGAGATTGCCCTTATGCATGTCAACTGGCTGCCCGAATTGGCCGATGATCTCTGGTACGGTTTTATGTCATTTGTCCACGACTTCAGCTGGGGTACAACCGGTGTGAGTCTGACCGGTATATCATACGGAACTTTCCAACGCACCGGTGAGATGGGTCCCGAAGTGCTCGGTGACTTTGAATCGTTTGACATAGCTCTTGGTTTATCGTATGGAACATCGCTGACCAGCAAGCTCAAGGGTGGTGTGACAGCCAAGATTATCTACTCGCGTCTTGCGGACCTTGGAGCCGGAGAGGAAGTTGGAACGGGTTCGGCTACCGGTTTTGCAATTGACATGGGGTTGCTACAGCAGGTTAATGATCGGTTGAGCCTCGGTCTCGCCATTACGAATATTGGCCCTAAGATGGCCTATATTGACGCGGCTCAAGCTGATGATCTCCCACGCAACCTGGCCTTTGGTTTCGCCTATGAACTGATGAAGTCCGATTTCTACGAATTGCTGGTGACATCGGAGATCAACAAGATTCTCGTTGGTCTTGACGACGGATTTAGTGCCGAGCTTGAACAAACCGTATTCAATACCGGAGCTGAATTCATTTATGGTAATATTCTGGCCCTGAGGGCCGGGTATATCCACGATGAGGAAGGAAAAATCAAGACGATGACACTGGGTGCCGGAGTTTCACTTGCGGATCGACTGAAGTTTGATTTTGCATATATTCCGAGCAACTCCAGTGTGGCGTTGGCCAATACTCTTCGTGTTTCGCTGGCGCTGTTGCCGTAACGTCTATTTGAGGAACTGCTGTTGAAGCTGAGAAATTGGATTCTTGCGAGCTTTGTTATCGCTGTGGTTGCATCGGATGCAGCCGTCAGTCCCGCAGCCGAGTTAAAGAAACTGGTTGGTCGTAAGGTAGTCGTCGACAAAGATGTCACACCGAATGTGGTGAAGCATCGTTGCCTGACACCCCCGCGGTCCGAAGTTATCAATCTGCCGCTCCAGCGAGAGAAACCGTGGTCACTGCCGACTACAGCCCTGGCCGCAGAGTTTGATACAACGATTCATATCCTCGTCCTTCGATTCAATTTCCAGTACGAGACGACCGACGACCCCAACACGACCGGGCGGGGGCATATCAACCTGTCAAACGATACGCTGGCCTTTTTTGATTCGACCGGCCACTATATTGACCCACCGCCGCATAACTCGGTCTATTTCGATGCTCACATGACGGCTCTGAGACGATACTACGAGACAGTTTCCGAAGGAAAGCTGTCACTAAGTTGGGATATCTGGCCGCCGGGCGAAGACTCTGTCTATGAATTGCCGCAACCAATGTCACACTATGGCAGGTGTGATTCAGTTGTTATCGGATTGGAATACTACTTTCAAGACTGTATAGCGTTGGCTGATTCGATATCACCAGAAATTCATTTTGCCAATTATCAATCAATCTTTCTCTTTCACGCTGGTTCCGATAGGCAGAATGATATAGGTTTCCCTGAGACCTGTAACGATCTTTTTTCCGGGTTTATCAGGTTTGGGGGTTCTGTAGTGGTTGACAGCGGCCTCTACGAGGTACGCACCGGTTTGATTGTTCCGGAGACATCGTGTCAGGATAATCGGGCGACGGCCCTCAATGCTGTTTTGGCGCATGAGTTCGGCCATCAGCTTGGGCTGGTTGACTTGTATGAGACGCGTTATTTCATGACCCAGCTTGGCGATTTTGCATTAATGGACAACAACGGGTTCGGTACGGGCATCGAATTTGAAGGATTCACAGTTGGCCGTGTCTTTGGAGCGATCCCATTGTTCCCAAGCGCCTGGTCACGAGCTTATCTTGGGTTTGTTGACGTTTATGATTTCCGACAGGGAACAGACATAAAGATCGCTGCTGCCGAAATTGAATCGGAAGGTATCAAGGTGGCGCGGGTACCGATCTCGGACAAAGAATATTACCTGATTGAGAACCGGCAGGTCGATACCGACGGACTACCTACTGTTACCTGGGCCGACCGGCAAACTTCGGTCATTCAGGGCCCCGGACGTGACGGCGAGCCACCGCTCAATGAAGACTACCTGACCGGCGAGTATGATTTCCTGATGCCCGGTTCCGGTATGTTGATTTACCACGTTGACGAGGGTGTTATGGGTCTCGATTACGACGGTGACGGCATGAACAATTTTGACGACAACGATCTCCAGTGGGACTGGGACCGAAGGTTTATCAGTCTTGTCGAAGCGGATGGGCTGGTTAACCTGGGCGGTTCTTATCACAAGGGATTTGGAGAACCGGAAGACATGTTCCGCGATGATCGCCAGACCTCATTTACGCCGAACACAAATCCCCCGGCGGTCGATAATTCCGGCAACAACACGCGTATCTATATCACCAATATTGGTCGTGACATTGATTCATCAGGACAGAAGCCGGTCATTCTCGATACCGTGATGCACTTTGATGTCGAGACTGACAAACTCTCCGCCGGTTTCCCCAAGCGTGCCGGTTATCCGGTGATAGGGCTCAATCCGGTCGTTGATGATATTGATCGTGATGGCAACGACGAGATAATCGTGGCATCAGGTGATCGTCTTTCGGTTATGACAACCGATGGGCAGAGTTTTATCCTAAATAGTGATTCGATTGATTGTAGCACTTGTCCAACGTACGAAGATATGGCGGTCGCTTCGATCCATACCGGTACCTATCATCCGTTGGCGCTCTATGTTCAGGCCGATGGTCCGATAACAGCCGGTCCGGTGACCGGTGATTTTGGCCACTCCGACATTACAAAGTACATTGCGATAGGATGGCAAACCGTCTTTGGTGCACATCCACAAGGGAAGGTCGGACTCTTCCGCTTGCGTGATATCAACGACGACGGTCTGGCCGACAGAGTGTCAGTTCCCGGGACACTGCCGATGAGTATGCCGGGATTACCAATCGCTCTCTCTTTCGGGGACCTGCTATGGGTGCTTGATGATGGCGGACATGTCCTGCGTATTGATACTCTTGATGCTGCTGTGCCGCCTGAGTGGTTCACGCTTCCCGATGATGAATTTCATGGTATCTGCCGACTGGATGATGACCTCATAGTACTGGCTGGAAGTTCGGTCAACACCCGACTGTACCACATTAATGTCGATACGATTTCATTCGAGTTCGGGGGACACTTTACCCTCGGTCCGATTCTTGTTGATGTCAATCGCGATAACATCCCCGAAGTGGCTGCGTTCACAGAGCATGGCCAGGGCATTTTGGTGTCGGTTGACTTAAGTCTGGCGATGCCACCGGCTTCAACTCCGATATTTTCAGTGCTGGCGCATATTCAAACAGATTTTGAATTCACAACCAACCCGGTGGCAGGAGACATTGATGCCGATGGTTACCCCGATCTTGTGATCGGCGGTGTTAATCATGTCTATGCGTTCAATCGTGAACTGACACTGATGACCGATTTTCCGATTGAAGCCGGCAAGCGCGATCGATTTGCCAACGACGATGTCATCTGGGCACCGGTGATCGCCGATATCGAACAAGGTGGTCGTCCGGAAATTGTTTTCCCGACCGACATGGGTAATCTATACTCGTATGGTTATGAACGTTCATACGGATTCCCCCTATCGGCAGGCGAGAAGGAAGCCGGTTCGCCGCTGGTGTTCTCCGACACGACTGGTGGCAAGCTCGGCTATCTTGGTGCCGATGGCTGGTTCTACGCGTGGGAAATCGATCTGGATACCGTCACCAACTATTGGCCGATGGCAGGTTATGAACCAACCGGTAGTTTTGCATTCGATGCCAGCAAGCTGGCCCAGCCGGTCCAATTTGCTACCCTGTTCCCGATGGAAAAATTCTACAGCTATCCTAATCCGGTTGTTGATGGTGTCGCTACGGTGCGTTATTTCCTTGGAGATGATGCCCGTAGTGTAAACATGACGATGTACGATCTCTCAGGCGAAGAGGTGGATCGACTCAGCGGATCAATCAGCGGTGGCGTTGACAATGAAACGATATGGGACTGCAGCATGGTAACGCCGGGTGTTTACCGCTGCGTGATAGAGGTCGATTTCGACGGTCGGAAAGAAACAGCGTTTACGGACATCGCGATTATCAGATAGGAACGAACGATGAAATCTGCACGACAAATCAGACAGCAAGTAATCATAGGGATAGCGTTGGCGTTCGTTCTCGCCGTCAGTGGGAACGCCTCGGTTGAATTGAAGTCATCAGTATTTGAAACTGAGTTGCAGGCGGTACGGTATCAGCAGTCGGTGGCGGCTATTGGTGAATTCGATGAGATCGCCGTCGGTGACGAGGCCGGAGACGGCTCGACCGAGGCTGGCGAGATCGCCAAACCAAAATCTGCAGCCAAGGCGTTTCTTCTGTCGCTGGCGGTGCCGGGGTTGGGACAGTACTACTATGGTAGTCGCGTCAAACCGTTCGCGTTTCTCGCGGTGGAAGCCCTAGCTTGGGGGATGAACATCAAACTCAACAACGATGCTGACGATATTACGGCCGAGTTTGAGGCGTACAATCGTGCCCACTGGAGTCAGAGTAACTACGAAACATATCTGCTGTGGACATACGGAAATAGTGATGATGACTCTCTGGGGTGGGTTCAGGCTGTAAGTCATCACCTTCCCGATACTCGCACGCAGCAATATTACGAGATGACCGGAAAGTATGACCAGTTTGCCTGGGGGTGGGACGACGCTGTGTACGAAGATAACCATCTGACGGACTATGACAATTCCGGCTTAAATGATCCTCCGGCGCTGGATGTCGGTACGGCCTATTCGGCACGACGCTTTGT
>DAOUUR010000094.1 GCA_030668045.1 bacterium | reverse complement strand
GTATCCCTGCCAGCACCGAACCGATCTCGTCGACTGGTAAGGATCGCGACACTGAGCATTCTGCCTATGTTGCCATAGACTGTATGCGCATTCACAATATTAACAACCTGCAGTTTGGTGTAAGCAATTTCGGCCGCATTGGCACAGGCATGAAGCCATTTACCGATTGCCATACCGGCGCGGCTGTCCCCCGTGCGGAGTTCCCGCGAGGTTCCAATACAGTGCATCTCTACAACGCGGCACTGTGGGTGGGAGCAGTTGTTGGCCGAGACACGCTGGTAACTTGCGGGGCCGAATTCAATACGACTGCTTTGGAAATGCATTCCGATCAGCCATTTATTCATCGCTCTACGCTTGATCCAAATGCTCCCGAGGCCTGGGATGCCATATCGGAACAGGATTTCATCTCCGTCTACACAGACACTTTCACCTCCGGTGTCCGATATCCCTCTTTTGACCCCGTCGCACGCCGGGGACATCGCCCTCTTAATCTCGAAATCACGCAGCGTTCTTTCGCTTGGTCTTACGAATATGCTTCGGACTTTGCTCTGATCGAATTCACAATCAAGAACATAGGCGATGACAAACTGAAAGACGTTTATGTCGGCATATATGTGGACGCTGATGTTCACAAAGCCGGAACCAATATCACCGATATCCCCCCAGTACCGGGAACCAAGGGTGTAACCGAAGGCAAAGATGATCTTACCGGTTATATTGATACATATCCGTCCAACCACCTCATCTGCGACCGCCTGGATACTGTCGCCATCGCCTGGACCGTTGACAACGATGGTGACTTCACTTCTTCGACGGGCATGAATGTGCCGGGAATAATCGGTTTCAAGTTTCTCGGCGACGCATTGAACCTCCGCCGATTCTCGTACAACTGGTGGGCATGGAACTACTCTGCCCGATATGACTACGGCCCTCAACTCAGGGAAAACGCCACTCTCCTCGGTCACGGCCTCGGCACCCCATACGGTGACATCAATAAGTACCGGCTGATGAGCAATGGGGAGGTTGATTTTGACCAAGCTTTCTGCGCTTCCTTCGACGCTACCAATCGAACCTGGGTAATACCACAAACGTACAGTTCCGCCTGGCGCATGGCGACTGGAGCCGATGCCATGTACGTGATATCGGTCGGTCCGTATGATATCAGTCCGGGCGCCTCAATCACTGTGCCGATCGCAATAGTCGCCGGAGAAAATTTTCACCCTGACCATCTCAATCATCTCAGAAATCTGAAAAATACTTATCGCCCCGATCTCTTTATGGCCAACTCCGATATCTCTGATCTGATAGAAAACACGCTGACCGCCACCAGAATTTACGACAACCCGGGCATCGATACCGACGGCGACGGTTACTATGGCAAGTTTCACATTTGCAACCTTGATTCGGTTCTCACGGTTCACGGATGGGAAATCTCGTCGGCCGACACCCTATTTTATGAGGGTGACGGTGTTCCCGACTTCAGAGGCGCCAGCCCCCCACCGGCCCCAAGCATAACAGTAAACCCTGTGGTCAACGGCCTTCGCGTCCGATTCAATGGCTATTTTTCCGAAACGACCAAGGATATCTTCTCGAGAAAAATTGATTTTGAGGGCTATCGCATTTACATCGGACGGGATGATCGGGAAAGCAGCTATGCTCAGGTTGCCACCTATGACCGCGAAAACTATGATAAAATGGTCTATGTAGCCGATGCTGAGCCGAGCCCACGGTTTGAATTGCGCGAGGAACCGCTCACCGCCGAAGAGTTGCGATGTCTTTATGGGCAGGGAGCGGACCCGTGTGCTGATGCCAGAGTCGATGTCGGGGCATATTCGCCGACGGATCCTTATGTACATCCCCAGTTCCCCGAGTCGCTCTATTACTTTGTCCCTCACGATTTCAACGCTTCGGAACTGGGCGTCACTTCACCGATCCGAAAACTCTACCCGCATGAACCGGAACCCGATCTTTCGATGGAAGCCAAACCGGAACAGCTTACCGACGAAGGCTACCTGAAGTATTACGAGTACGAAGTTCTGATCGAAGGTCTTCTGCCAACGGTTCCCTATCATGTTGCGGTAACCGCTTTTGACTTCGGTATGCCATCCTCGGGCCTGGCTCCACTGGAATCATCCAAGGCCCTCAATACTGTTGCAGAATATCCGGCATCATCCGAGGCAGACCTGATTGGTGCTTCCCTCGATGTCTATGTGTACCCCAATCCGTATCGAATAGATGAATCGTATCGAGCCCGAGGTCTGGAGGGGCGAAAGCAGGAACATATGCCTGACTACCGGGTGCGTCAGATTACCTTTGCTAATCTCCCCCCAAAATGCACGATCCGAATTCATTCAATAGACGGTGATCTGGTCTGCGAGATGGTTCACGACTACCAACTTGACCAACCCGGTTCCAGCCATCATATCTGGGATTTGGTCACACGAAACCGCCAAATGCTTGTCTCCGGCCTGTACTATTGGAGTGTTGAGGATGAGAACGGGCAAACACAGATCGGCAAACTTGTAATCCTGTTCTAGAAAAGCGCCTAATGATAAGACGGATGACAAAGTCACAATGTATTCCCCTGCGGAGCACTTTTACGCTTCCAGAGAGAGTGAACGACGGTAACGCAGTGAAGACAGCTAGAACAATCCCTCCGATCCTCGCTATCTGCTGCCTGCTGATTCTGATAATCACAGTGACGGGTCAAGGTCAGGACTCAGATAATCAAAGCGGGTCGAAGGACTATCAGGCGAATCTTGGCGCGTGGGTTGTCAATGATTGCATGCGCATTCACGATATTGGCAACATTCAATTCGGCATAAGCAATTTCGGACGCATTGGCACCGGCATGAAACCTTTCACCGACTGCTATACTGGTGCCGCTGTTCCCAGGGCCGAGTTTCCTCGCGGCTCAAATACTGCCTATCTCTATACGGGAGCGATCTGGGTCGGTGCGATAGTGCGCTCAGATACGCTGGTTTCCTGCGGCGCAGATTTTGACACAAAGGGCCTTGAGTTTCACTCAGACCAACCCTTGATTCACCGCTCCATAATCAATCCCGATTCGCCGCTGGCCTGGGATGCCGTCTCCGAGCAAGACTTTGAGGCCATCTATACCGACACTTTCACCCGCGACGTGCCCTACCTTTTCAGAGACCCGATTGCCCAGCGTTCGCACGCTCCTCTCAACATAGAAATCACCCAACGATCCTTCGCCTGGTCGTATCCCTACACTGAAGATTTTGTCATCATTGAGTTTACCATTCGTAATATCGGCGTGGAACTTCTCAACGACACGTATGTCGGTGTCTATATGGACCACGACGTTCATGTGGCCGGCGCTCAGGTAACCACTGTACCCCCCGATCCGGGGAGAAAGGGAATCACCGCCGGGTTCGATGACATTACGGGATTCATTCCGACATATCCCGATCCTTTCAGCCCTTGTGATTTCGAGGATACAGTGGGCATAGCATGGACAATCGACAATGATGGCGACCCAAATATCAACAATGACCTGGTTGTTCCAAGTGTGACCGGCATCAGGTTTATGGGTGACGAGTTTGACCTTGATCGCCTGTCCTACAACTGGTGGGTATGGAATTACAATAATCGCTTTGACTACGGTCCACAGTGGAGGCAACATACGCGAACCCTCGGCCATGGTCTGGGTACTCCCTACGGAGATATCAACAAGTACTTCCTGATGAGCAACCTCGAATGGGACTTCCCGCAACCGTACACATATTATGTCAACTATTATCCAACTGACTGGACCTCGGTTGGCGACTGGTTCACAGCCTATATGCTCTCCATGGGAGGAGACTGCCAGTACTTACTCTCTCTGGGACCATTTGATCTGAAGCCGGGCGATGAGATCACGCTTCCGGTGGCCTATGTTGGAGGCGAGGAAGTCTTCTCTGATCCAATGATATTTGAGAGAAATCTCGGCAATCGGTTTCGACCGGACCTGTATTTAAACGAACTCGATTTCTCCGATCTTATCCATAACAGCATGACCGCCGCTCGCATCTATGACAATCCGGGCATTGACACCGATGGAGACGGCTATAAAGGGGAGTTCTACTTCTGTGTCCTGGACTCCGTGCTGGTTGGTCAAGAATGGGTATACACCATCGTCGATACCTTCTATTACAAAGGCGATGGCGTTCCCGACCTGAAAGGTTCAGCCCCACCTCCGGCTCCCGATATCTGGGTGAGTCCGTCAATCGGTGGCCTGAGAGTCCGTTTCAACGGTTATAGATCCGAGACAACGCGGGACCTGTTCTCCAGCCAGATCGATTTTGAAGGCTATAAGGTGTACGTTGGCAGGGACAACCGCGCCAGCAGCTACTCTCTGGTCACTTCGTATGACCTAAACAATTATGACAAGATGATTTTCAACCCTTACCTCCATCCTCAAGCGATGTTCGAGCTTCAGGATAACCCATTTTCGCTGGAAGAACTGCTGTGTCTGTATGGCGAGGGAGCCGAACCTTGCCAAGATATTGACTTTGATATACTCAGCTACACAGCCTCCAGCCCTTATGTACATCCTCAGTTCCCGGAATCGTTGTTCTACTTCGTAAAGCACGACTTCAACCAATCCCGACTGGGGCAAGACACGGATATTCGCAAACTCTACCCACACGAGCCGTTACCCGACCGGTCAAAGCCGCTGACCGAGGATCAACTGACCGACGATGGTTATGTAAAATATTACGAGTATGAAATCATTGTCAACGGTCTCCTGCCAACCCTTTCATACTATGTTGCCGTCACCGCCTTCGACTTTGGCTCGCCGGTGGCCGGGCTCAACCCCTTGGAGTCGTCTAAGTCACTTAATGCCACTGAGGCCCATCCGGTAGGTTCCGAAAGCGAACTAACCGGCGCGCTGGATAAGATATATGTCTATCCAAATCCATACCGTATCGACCAGAACTACCGCGATCAGGGGTTCGAAGGACGTATGCGCGAGGACAGACCCAACGACCGTGTCAGGCAGATTACTTTTGCCAACTTGCCTCCCAAATGTACGATCAGGGTCTTCTCACTCGACGGCGATCTCGTCCGCGAGATCATCCATGACAGCGAGTACAACGACCCGAACTCAAGGCATGCCACCTGGGATCTGATCACACGAAACACGCAGATAACTGTCTCCGGCTTATACTACTGGACGGTGGAAGACGATCAGGGACGTGTCCAAATCGGTAAGCTGGTTATCCTCATGTAGAATGGTGGGATGTATGTCCTGCCTTGAGCTCAGATCGGTTCTATACGGCACTCATCCTCTACCATGCTGACCAAATTTCAAACAGTTTAGCCGAACCGCTCTTCTTTTTTTAAGGCCCTTATCGCCGCAACCCGCTATATCACAGCATGTTACCAGCGCTGGACGATTTAACGCTTCTCCTCGATCCTCCGATAAGATAACCAACCGGGGCCCTTCGCAACTAGCGAGAGGGTATCCCGCCATTTCTACATCCTGATAGAGGAGTATGCATGTCCACGATTTCTATTTATCCCAAGAGAGCGACTATGCTCATGATCCTTACCGCCCTGATCTGGTTGATTGCGGGCAATGTTCTGGCGATCATGCCGCCAGCCGACCAGCAAGAAATCCCACCCGGTGTGGCCGACGCCTGCGAAAAGATTGCTCAGCAATACGGTTCCAACGGTATCGCTGCCCGACTTCAGGCAATCAAATACCAAAATGAACTCGATGCCAAAGACGGATTGCCGATGGCCACCACCGCTACCAGTTGGACAGTACCGGTGCTGGTCGGTTCCTATTCGGACAACGCCAACATTTTTTCAGCAGCACAGTTCCAGACGCAACTATTCGGCGCCAATCCAACCGGCAGTATGAGCGATTACTATGACGAAATATCATACGGTCAATTCAGCGTCACCGGCACCGTCTATGGACCGTACACCGCCGACAGCACCCAGGCCTCCTATTGCACCGTTAACAATGGAGTGACTACTGCTGCGAATTATCCAACAAATGCCTCGGGCTTCATTGTTTGTCTCCTGACGCAAGCTGACCCGGCTGTTGATTTTTCCCAATATGATAACGACGGTCCCGACGGAACCCCCAACTCGGGCGATGACGACGGCTACGTCGATGCCATCATCGTTATTTTTCCCGATGGAGACGCCTCGGGTGGGGATGATGATAACATATGGGCTCATCAGTACCGATTAGCCTATGGTGCCGGATCAGTCTTTACCACTAATGACGCCAAAACCGGCGGCGGTTCGATCATGGTTGACACCTATACGATTCAAAGTGCCGAACAGGGTAATGGAACTACCAATGT
This sequence comes from bacterium, assembly GCA_030668045.1. Classification (GTDB taxonomy): domain Bacteria; phylum Zixibacteria; class MSB-5A5; order GN15; family FEB-12; genus DAOUUR01. The sequence goes on along the minus strand of DAOUUR010000094.1, from coordinate 1,463 downwards.
GATCAAACCAATTGGGGTTTACTGCCACGAATTTGGCCATGTCCTTGGACTCCCGGACCTCTATGATACCGACGAAAGCTCCTATGGTGTAGGTACCTGGTGTCTGATGAGCAGCGGGAGTTGGGGTGCCAACTGGAACTCTACCACCGAACACAAACCGCTTCACATGAATGCCTGGTGCAAAACTCAGTTGGGCTGGCTTACCCCAACGGTAGTTTCCGGCACTGAGGCCGTGCAGATTCCACCAGTTGAAACAACCGCCACCGTTTACAAACTCTGGGACGATGCATACCAGGGTGGACGCTACTTCCTTCTGGAAAACCGCACTCAGACCGGATTCGATGCCGATATCCCCGGCCAGGGCGTTCTCGTGTGGCACTGCAACGACGAAGTATTCCAAACCAACAAGGATGACAGTTATCGGCTGGTGGACCTGGAAGAAGCCGACGGTCTCAACGAGATAGATTCCAAACTTGACGGCAACGATGCCGGCGATCTCTACCCCGGATCGACCAGCAATACGACATTCAATGACACATCCAGCCCATCGGCCAAAGATGTCTTCGGAACCAACACCGGTGCCTCGGCCACATCGTTCACCAACGGACCGGGCAGCGATGTCTCCGTTACTCTCACACAACGTTCAATCGACGGCTACACTCTATACAAAGAGGGACAGACCTCACTTTCGTACTGGGGTTTTTCAACGGCCGTCGTTTCGTATGGTGCCCTCAAACTCACCGCCACCACCGCCGGTAACTTGGTGGCAATTCAAGCCGCGGTAGGCCAGGCCGCTCCGGTCGGATACTCTGTCCGGATATTTGATGACATGATCGCCAACTCGCCAACCGGCCTCAACAGCACAACCACCGGTAACTTCCCCAATGTTGCTACCGATCGTTATCACCAAATCACTCTCAGCTCAGTGATGCCGGTATCGACGGGACAAACATTCCTGGTCGATGTTGCCTGGGGACCCGATGACTACGCGGTGCCGTTCACCAGTTCGTCACCGATCTCCGGTAACTCATATTTCTCCGGCGACGGTAGTAACTATTCCCCTTGGGCCGACAAAGATGTTGCTATCCGCGCCCTTATCCAAGCCTCCGGCTTGGCCGCACCGGATGATCGTTCAATCCCGCTGCCGGAAACTTTTGTTCTCGATCAGAACTATCCCAATCCATTCAACCCATCAACAGTCATCCCCTACTCGCTGCCGACACGAACGCATGTCGAAGCTACAATCTATAACCTCCTCGGCCAGCATGTCGTAACCCTTGTCGATGAGACCCAGCCCGCCGGACATCATACGGTGACCTGGAAAGGCATCAACCAATCCGGTAATGACATCGCCAGCGGTATCTATCTCTACCGCTTCGAGGCCAGCGACCACATAAAGACCAGAAAGATGATCCTGTTGCGATAAGAGTTATTTGAATATGGAGGGAAACTGGAAGGCCGTC
>DAOUUR010000240.1 GCA_030668045.1 bacterium | reverse complement strand
TTCAAAGTCAAGATTGTCCGCCGCCTTTTTCATCGCCTTCACCATAAAGACAATCTGATCCTCAAGGCTCATACGGATGAAACTGTCCGGTTTATCCACCACCGTCTCTTTGACCGTCTTGGTGTCAGCAAACTGGGTGGACCGAAGAATCTCCTCCCTTGTTTTGAGAATAGTCTCCGGGCTGATATTATTTTCCTCATTATAGGCCATCTGCTTTCGGCGACGGCGGCTGGTTTCATCGACCGCTTTCCGGATCGAGTCGGTGATCTTGTCGGCATACAAAATAACCTCGCCGCCCTTATTGCGAGCAGCCCGTCCAGCTGTCTGGATCAGGGCACGCTCGGAACGAAGAAACCCCTCCTTGTCGGCATCAAGAATCGCCACCAGCGACACCTCGGGCAGGTCAAGACCCTCACGCAGAAGGTTGATCCCGACCAGCACATCAAACTCCCCGAGCCGCAGGTCGCGGATGATTTCGGTACGCTCAATTGTAACGATTTCACTATGAAGGTAACGAACACGTACGCCCATCCGCTTCATGTAGTCTGTCAGGTCTTCGGACATTCGTTTGGTCAGGGTGGTCACAAGGGTTCGCTCCCCTCGGGCAGCCCGTTGCCGAACCTGTTCCAGCAGATCGTCCACCTGATTGCCAAGCGGTTTGATCGTAATTTCCGGATCAAGCAGACCGGTTGGGCGGATCACCTGATCGACAACGACTCCTTCGGAATGCTTCAATTCATAATCTGCAGGTGTAGCCGAGATAAATATCTTCTGTCTGGTCAGAGCCTCCCACTCGTCAAAATAGAGCGGACGGTTATCAAGAGCGGATGGTAAACGGAAACCATGCGTAACCAGCGTTTCTTTGCGACTGCGATCACCGGCAAACATCCCTCGAATCTGCGGCACAGACTGATGTGACTCGTCTATAATCGTCAGGAAATCATCGGGGAAAAAATCAATCAAAGTATAAGGTCTCTCCCCGGCCTGACGCCCTGAAAGATGACGGGAATAGTTTTCCACACCGGTGCAGTATCCAATCTCCTGCAACATCTCAAGATCATACTTAGTGCGGCTCTCCAGTCGCTGAGCTTCCAGGAGCTTGTCCTCGGACCGGAACTTCTCAAGCGTCTCACCCAACTCTGCTTTGATCAATTTGATGGCACGCTTCAGTGCTGGTTTGGAGGTAATAAAGTGCTTGGCCGGGTAGATTGCAATTTTGGGGCGTTCTTTGAGTACCTCGCCAGTGAGTGGATCAATCTCTGATATCCGTTCGATCATGTCACCATAGAACTCGACACGAAATGCGTTTTCGTGGTACGATGGTATCAGTTCGAGTGTATCCCCGCGCACACGGAAATTCCCCCGGGAGAAATCAATATCGTTGCGCCGATAATGGATAGCAATGAGCCGCCGGATTACTTCATCGCGGTCGGCTTCCTCCCCTGCTTCCAGAAAAAGAAGCTGCCGTTTGTATTCTTCCGGTGAACCGAGTCCATAAATGCAGGAGACCGAGGCAACGATTATGACATCGTCCCGCTCCAGAAGCGAAGCGGTCGCACGGAGACGCAGCCGGTCAATATCGTCATTCATGGCGGTGTCTTTTTCGATGTATGTGTCGGTGGTCGGCAGGTAGGCTTCGGGCTGGTAGTAATCGTAGTAGCTGATAAAAAACTCAACGGCATTATGTGGAAAGAACGCTTTGAATTCGCCGTAGAGTTGTGCCGCGAGAGTCTTATTATGAGAAATCACCAGCGTAGGCCGCCGACACTCTGCAATAACATTTGCGATGGTGAACGTCTTGCCCGAACCGGTCACCCCCAGCAAAGTCTGATGCCCTCGTCCCTGCTCTAAGCCCTCCACCAACTCCCTGATCGCCTGAGGCTGGTCACCCTTTGGCTTGAAAGTAGAATTGAGGCGAAACTCTGGCCGGGTCGCTATCTTTGAATCACTCATTAATCGTATCCTAATCTACCTGAATAACGCATGACCTGTCAATATATCCAATTGCGGGCCAGCAGCCAAACAGTATGAGAAAACTCGACCGCCAAACCGTAAATTAAAATGGAACCAGGCCTTCACTGGCCGGTGTAAGGACCATGCCGACAGTCACTTGACGCTTGATTGAAAGAATTGGCTTGACAGTCCGTGTAAATATGTTAGTATTATTGGCTTAACTGGAATTGGACGCTATAATTGGAATCGGAGGATTACTAAATATGTATGCTGTCTTCAAGCTATCGGGTTTTCAGTATCAGGCAGAAGAAGGAGCGCTTGTAAAAGTACCTTTCCAGGACGCTGAGAAAGGAACCAAGTTTGACATCAATGAGGTCATGCTGATCAGTGGCGATAAAGAAACCCTGACCGGAAGACCTTTTGTTACCGACGCCAAAATCGAAGCCGAGGTTGTCGACAACGGCAAAGATGACAAAGTTGATATACGCGTGTACAAACGCCGCACCAAGTATCATCGCAGTATGGGTCACCGACAGGATTTTACCGAGATTCGCATCAACAAAATAGTGGTACCGGAAGCCTAATTGCTACAGGTGGTTGCTTTGACCCAAAGAGCACGGACAGCTCTCCTGACCCTCGCATTACTGCTGCTTGGCACAGGTCTGCTTCAGGCACAGGCCGAGTATAACATAGTCAGCGTTGAAGTCGAGGGCAACAAGGGCGCCTCGCGATCGTTGATACTGGGCGTAGCCTCGGTAGCTAAAGGCACCCCGCTTACTCCCACTGCCATCAGCGAAACTATCTCCCGCCTCTACGGGCTGGGGCTGTTCTCTGATGTCCGGATCGAAGCGGAGGAGACCGCAGGCGGCCTCAAGGTCTATATTATTGTCGAAGAGTTGCCCAAACTAACCGGCTTGGAATTTGCCAACAACGACAAAATCGATTCCGACGATCTCAAAGAGAAACTAAAGCTCGGTGTCGGTGGATATATCTCGCCATACCTGGTCCACGCCAAAGCTCAGGAGATCAAAGATATCTACTCCGAGAAGGGGTATTTCCAAGCCGAAGTTGACCATACTCTTGAGTACAATTCCGATTCATCCGAGGCTATTCTCACCTACCGGATCACCGAACGTTCCAAGGTCAAGGTCGAGAAGGTTGTTGTTTCCGGCAATATTGCCGTGGAAGACGGTGACCTGGTTAAGAAGATGCGTAACCGCAAACGCGGATTCCTTAAGACTTCCAATTTTGCCCAGGACAAGTACGAAGAAGACCTCGAGAAAGTGATCGCCGAGCTTCACCGCCTGGGTTATATCGATGCTTATCTGATTTCCGATTCGATGACTATCGACTCCACCCGCAACCGCATGACCATATTTCTCGAAGTTTACGAAGGCCCACGCTACTACTTCGGGAAGACTGAATTGAGTAACAACGATATCCTCGCCACCGATATACTAAAGCGTACGCTGAAGTTCTCCGAGGGAGACGTCTTCGATGAAGAGAAATATGAAGAGTCAATCATGGAGTTGTACACAACGTATCAGGAGATCGGCCACCTTCATGTTCAGGTTTTTGATGAACGCACTACTCGAGCCGACTCCATCATCGATATTTCATATGATTTCACCGAGGGGCTACCCTCGCATATCAATCTGGTCAAGATAATCGGTAACACCAAAACCAGAGACCACGTTATCCGGCGAGAGATCTCGGTACTTCCCGGCCAGGTATTCAACCGGTCGCTGTTGCTCCGTTCTGTTCGCGACGTGATGGCCCTCAACTATTTTGCCAACGCCCTGCCGACACCGGTCCCGACCGCCAGCGGTGATGTCGATATTGAATTTGAGGTCGAGGAAAAACAGACCGGCCAGGTCTCGGCGGGAGCCGGCTACAACAGCCAGGACAAACTGGTTGGCAACCTCGGAATGGGCATCCCTAATTTTCGGGGAACCGGCCAGAGTCTGAATTTCAATACCGATTTTGGCAGCCGCCGCAACTCGTTCTCACTCTCCTTTACCGAGCCCTGGATGTTTGGCTTCCCCACTTTGTTTGGCGCCGATATTTACACACTCAATCGCCAGTGGTTTGAAGATTACACCGAAGGTCGTCAGGGCGGATCGCTGCGGATCGGGCGTCGCCTCCGCTGGCCGGACAACTATTTCCGGGTCTTTGCATCGTATCGCCTTGAGCGGAACAAATTTCACGATCTTTCAGATCAATTTGTCGAAAGCAACTCCTATAAAGCGGCTCATAAATGGAACGGCCCGGATTCGACCATAACCCTCGTACAGAATATTTACGAACCATACCCGGGATCGATTGCCGAATACGCAGACGAATGGCTCTCCGGTTCCCGATTCACCGCCACGATCACACGTGATTCGCGTAACCTCCCCGAGTTTGCTACGAAGGGTTCGATGCTGTCTTATCGGTTTGAGACAACAGGCGGCATACTGGGTGGATTCTGGAAATATCAGAAACACTCGATATCAATTGCTAAGTTCATTCCAATTGTCTGGAAAATAGCTCTGGCGGCAAAAATTCAGTACGGCGTTGTCACTTCCCCTGCAGGCGACAACCACATTCTAATATCGGATCGCTTTACTCCGGGCGGGACGGCTTACGATGGGATCGTTCGTGGCTACGACGACGGCGTTCTTACTCCCGACTCTCTGATCAAGGATGTTGACACAGCCTACTACTATGCATACTCGGCTGGTGTTACAAGCGGAACCGCTGTTCCAAGTGACACGGTATTCAACCAGTATCGCACCAGGGTACGTGGCAAGTATATGTTGGTAACCAATCTTGAACTTCAGATTCCGAT
>DAOUUR010000287.1 GCA_030668045.1 bacterium | reverse complement strand
ATAGATTCAACGTCGGTGACAACTCTACTTGATGATAACCAGCTTCCCGAGTTGGGTTCGGTTGGTCGATTCGATGACGAAATAGTACAGCCCGGAAACTGCCGTCTGCGTGTTCCGAGTAATCAGATCCCAGGTTTCATGCATTGATCCCGGTCCGCTCTCAGGGTAGTAGTGCTCTATTTCGCGGACAAGGTCTCCATCCAACGAGTAGATTTTGATTGTACAGATGTTGGGCAGGTTGGCAAAATGTATCAGGCGAGCCCGATCTTCCGCCAGAGTGCGGTCGCGATTCTCATAGCCGCTCTCCATATAGTCGTCATCTATACGGTAGGGGTTCGGATAAACGTAGGCGTCCAAATCCTGTGCCATTACAGTGTCAGCCGAAATTAATGGGTATTCTGAAATCTGGTTGTTTGTTGGATCAGTTTCCAGGGCCTCAAGGCCGGATATGGGGGAGCCAAAATCAAAGGTCGTCACAGACACATAGTACGGGACCGAAGGCAGCAGGTGGTCGATGTGGTATTCATACTCGTAATATTTTGGAAGTGCCTCGCCGTGTTCATAGGTGATGTCATCTTCGCCCCAGAGAGTTGGATTTGTGCCGGGATCGGAAGCATCCTGGTACGCTTTGTGAATGAGGGTTGTGTCGGTGAGGTTTGAAGCATTGAAATCCTGAGCGTCGAAAATGTAAAGCTCACCGGCCCACTGGAACGGGTGCGCCGGCGCATAGACCATCGGGTCAAACTCCGGATCGTCAAATACGGCGCGAAGCGAGTCAAGGGTAAATGGAATCTCTTCAAGCACCCACTGTGACTGGTTGCCAACCTGCTTGTAGGTGTAGCGGTTGAAGTCTTCCTGGTCGTACGATACCAGTAGCGAAAGACTGGTTCGCCGGTCATCCCGACCAACGTAAACGCGGTAACCTTCAAAATCGACAACCTGTGAAAATATGTCTCGGGACGTCTCAGAATAATATCCGTTCCATCGGATAGTCAGGCGCCCGGTCTCAGGAATGATCCTCATCTTTGGTGCCGGGGGAGGACCAGCAGCTTTAAAATCGGGGACACCATCGCCCACATACCAGAATGTATCAGCGAGCGTGGGTTGATAATGCTCAATGATGTTAATGATGATATCATCATCCCAGATAGTGTCGGCAGAAACGAGGGCTGAGTCATAACTGCAGACTCTGAGTTCGCCGCGATAACCGTCGCTGTCGGTGTCGACTCCAGGATTGTCATAGACCCACGATGCCCATCGTGATGTTGCGGCAAGGCTGTCGAAATTCAGCGTGTTGTAAAAAATCTGAGGGTTTTGGGCGTCGAATTTGTTTTCAAAATTGGTCGGGCCAGTATGCAGGTTGGTGCCACCAACCCAAGCAAAAGAGATCGGCAGTTTGTTACCGGGATAGATATTGAACGGACCAAACGAAAGCAGATACCTTGTATCAAATCCGTGGGCGTACTCCTCCGCTTCTTCCGGTGGTGGCTCGAATCCCTGATCCTGGTGATCCAGAGCTGTGTGCATGAGGTCATAGTCGAATTCTTCATGCCGCAGGACGTAGTACTTGTTCTCGTCGCCGGTCGGTGTACCTTTACGAGTCCCCATGTTGCGATACGGGTCTTCTGGTGTACCTACCATTCTGGGGCCAAAATCCCGAGTCGCGTTGCTGTAGTTCATGATCCACCAGTTGTAGGAGTACTTCAGTTCCTCGGCAGGTGTCCTGACCACCCGGATACCGACCGTTCCGGTGGCAGAGCGATAGTCCCACTGTGTGCCCACCGGGTCGCCATCGTTATCGGCGGTGAAGGCGACGTTAATAGTATCGACAAAGCCACATCCCTCTGGCGCCGGATGAGTGGGATAGAAGCCAACAATGTCATCGTTCCAACCCTCTGGACCATTGCGAGTAGTGTGCCAGACATCACCATCGACATAGATGCCCATGTAGACATCCTCCAGAGGTCGTTCACCTATGTTCTCAATCTGATAGTCAAAGAGGAGGAAATCGTCGGCGTAGGAGTAGCTCCACGCCATTGAACGTTGCGTAACCTTGATATTTAACGGTCGATGGGGACGGTTGTCGTAGGGGTCCATCTGGACCTGGTTGACATCATCAATGGTGTCGGTGTACTCGCAAATGATGTCCTGCTCAGAATACGCGTCGGGATCATAGAACTCACTGTTGCGATCGATTGACAGGTACTTGAAGTCGCCGAACGGTCTGACATCAGGCTTAAATTCTTCGGTTACGTACCAATCTTCATTGCCCACCGTTACCAGCGTATCCCTTCCCACGATAGCCCCTATCCATATCGCGGCCACCCATAGGTAGACAATGTCCGATCCTTTTGGGAAGATACAGGACGGGATGATCTCGCCGGTGAAGGGGTCGGGAGTGGCTCCCCCGAGCGTGCCAAATGTTCCATTATTGGCAATGGCGAGTTGCATGTTGCCGCGATTGTGGGCAGTGTACAGTACGACCGGAGTTTCAATACCCGAGGTTGGTGGCGAGAAGTTCTTTACCACCCGGTCAAATTTCGGATTGTATGAGCGGGCATCAACCGTACCGGTAAGAGCCAGAAAAATAAGCAAGAAAAAGGTCGGCTGAGATATCAATCTTCGCCGACCTTCATTAATTAACAAGTTCGCCATAACTGATTACATGATGACAACCAGCTTGCCAATCTGGACATTCCCCTTGTTGTCATTGATAGTCCAGTAGTAGATTCCCGAAACAACCGATTGCGTATTCCGCGTGATCAGATCCCAGGTCTCATGTGAGCCGGTCACATCGTTACTGCCGTTATGCTCGATTTCACGAACCAGGTCTCCATCAAGCGAATAAATACTGATTGTGCAGATTTCCGGAAGATTTGCGAAATGAACTTGGCGGAGGCGATCGTCGGAATGGTTAGGATCGGGCTGCGCCTCAAAACCCCAAGAAGGATATTCCGCGTCAATTCTGTATGGATTCGGATAAACAAATGCCTTGAGATTGTCTTGCTCGACGACCTCTGCGCTATTCTGCGGATAGACGTGAACGGCTCCATTCTGTTTTCTACTTTCCAGCGAAGGTAGACCAGAAGAAGGAGATCCGAAGTCAAAGGCAGTGATATTGACATAATAGGATATTGTTGGCAACAGTCCCTCAATGTCCATTTCGTACTCGTAATACTTGAAGAAGCCCTCCTCTGTAAGCTCGTCTGGGTTGGCTTCCTCGGGTATTAGATTAATTGGGGCAACTTGATCGGCATATTCGGCTGGCTTTGTGATTTTTGTGTCCTGTCCCAGTCTACTGACGTTAAAATCTTGAGCAGCGAAGTAGATTAAGGAATCAGGTTGACCCTGCTCAGAATTGGGAATTATCATAGGATTAGATGGCGAGTAGGAAAGCGGATTCCAGGTAGTATCACTGCAGGAATCAGCGTAGGCGCATCTCAAGGCCTCGATTTTATATGGAATATCGGGGAGTACATAACCGGCACCGCCCGGGCGTGAGTCATCCCAAATGTACATATTGTAATCTTCAACATCATATGATTCGATAACGGTAAAACTTTCCTCTCTGTTATCGCGCGATATATATACGCGATAACCTTCAAAGTCCAACTCATTGGAGAAGACGTCGCGAGTAGTCTCGGAGCGCAGACCGTTGAAGCGAATCTTGATCTTGCCGGTTTCTGGAGCAACCCGCATGGCCGGATATCCCAGATGGTTACTCCAGGAAGATGGCGATGGAGGGGGGGAGGCGCCCCTGAAATCAGGGATGCCGTCACCGGTGATCCAACAGGAGTCGGCCTCAATAATATTATACGCGTATTCCCATTCAACCGGGTCGGTTTCAGGGATGGGAATCGAATCGACCAGGACAGAATCAACTACACAGACGAACACCTCGCCGGCATAGCCATCGCTATCTGTATCAACGCCCGGGTTGTCATAGATCCAGGAGGCCCACTTGGAGTTGGAGGCGAGAGAGTCATAATTCAGGCCCTGCTCATATCGAGAAGGGTTATCCGGAAGATTATCGTAATTGT